>DATDNG010000221.1:0-2403 GCA_036518375.1 Nitrososphaeraceae archaeon
TACTGGCATCAACATTAAGGACCGTAACTTAATTCGTGTATTATACCTTAATTGCTGTCCGAAGGTTGACTTTATGGAGCAATAGCTTTTATTCTTGTTGTTGTGCTGGTTCATAGAAGGGTAAAAATAGCCTTTTAATATGTAGGATTGCAGTGCATTGCATCGTATTCCTCATACTATTATATCATCATCAAACAGTAACAAATGATACAACAGGGATATAGGTGATATGTTACAAAGAAGCTACATTATTTTGATTGTAGGCGCTATTTTGTTAATTTCGGGTATTATTATTTCGGCAGTATTGGCTGGCTCATTTGCAACTAAGTTTATGAGTGAAAATACTCTTTTAAATGGTGTTTTAATTAGACCAGCTGATTTAGTAAATACAACTTTTCAGGTAACGGATACTTCTAGGCCTGTATCATTAGCAATAAATGTAGAGCGCAACACTGATACTTCTGGACAAGAAAGGCAAGTACAACAAATATCAAACAATACTCTAAGAGAAACGGTCAGAAATCCAAATGGATTGATAATGACAAGCAATGAATTCACAAAGCAATTCTTTACTACATTTAAACCTAATGTGACAGGAAAATATATAATTACTATCAGCAATTTAGGAAATACCCCAGTAAGTATTGGTGCATTAATTGGTAACCTTCCATTTGTAGGTACAAACAATCAAGTGAATGTTAATTTTCTTGGTGGAATAATAGCGGGTATTTTCCTAATCGTTACTGGAATTATTGTTCTGATAGCAGGTGTCGTTGTGCTGGCATTAGACAGGAGGAAGGGAAAAGTATTGCCAGATAATCAAACTAGCTTTTCTTCATCGTTGTCATCCAACACAGCAACTACAGCAACAACAAACACTCAAAGAATTGTATTAGCTAGTTGGATTGATAGATTTGTTGCTTGGCTGATAGATGTTGTTATCGTGTCAATCGGACTTGGTATACTATTCGCTTTAATATCTATACCATTTTGGGCTGCAGTTTCACAATCGTTTGATAGTGAAAGCAGTTACATGAATATGGCGTCTAGGAATTTAGGAGCTCCATGGTTCCCTTATATTATATCTAGTATTGTGTTTATGGCATACTGGACTTACTTTGAATCTAGTTCTGGTCAATCTATAGGTAAGAGAGTTATGCACTTAAGGACAACCGATCTGAACGGTAATACTCCTGACATAAGAACAGCTGCAATAGAAAGCTTCGGTAAGGCATTCTTGCTTCCATTTGACGTGCTATTGGGATGGATATTTACCAACGATATAAGGCAGAGAATATTTAACAGAGTAAGTGACTCAATAGTAGTCAAGGTAAGGAAAGCTGAAGACTATGATGTATCTAGGAATATAACCTACATGAAGGACTAGAGTGGCAATGGATTTACCTGCCTAAATTCATTTTTGTATAAATGTCTGGGCTAATTCTATCAACTTTATACACTTCTAGGCTACTACTGCAGCAGTAGCACCTTTTTCTTTACACATTCTGTATTAATAGAATCATCGCAAGCGTTCTTTCTATACGTTCGTTTCTTCTAGCATTAGAATATTTTCTGCTTTATTTCCAATATCTAATCGAGCTATACTTCAAATAGCTTCCTTGAATCATATGTTTTTGAGTTCTGCCATCTGTAATTAAAGTAATCAAGGCACCATTCATGAAATATAGGATCTGAACTACAAAATGCGAAATTAAAATCTGTTCTCCCCTTCGTACTGGGAAATATAATGATTCCTTGTTTCTCATTCATGACTAAATTACATAGTAGGCCAAGCTTAACTAGATCTGATCTAAATATAAAATGAGTTGGAGATTATATGAAATAACAATAATAAGCAAGTATCAAAAATGAAGGCTATTGCTATAGTTTGTGAGAGAAAGGTCGTCATGCAGGGGAGTATCACAGGACTCACCATAGCAATAGCCTTTCTCTATCTTACTACAGAATATATACTCGTGAGGAATACTTGTACAGTATGATATTAAACAACTGTATTATTCGTTTACTCTAGTTCTGCCTTTAGTCTTTTAGCCAAATTGCTAACCGATATTGGTTTTTTAATAAAGCATCCAGTACTTGTAGTAAACACTTCTCTTAGTCCATCTATATTTATGTCTCTGGCAGTAATAAAACATATTCTCACATTAACATCTATCTCTAATATTCTTCTGCATAATTCAAAGCCATCCGTTTCTGGCATATTTATATCCAATAATAATAAATCGTAAAAATGAGGCTTGAAGTTTGCTAGTGCCTCTAAAGGATCATTGTAGGCATGTACTTCAAAGCCGCTATCTTCTAGACCTATCCTAAATAGTGACGTAATGTCAGGGTCATCATCTACAATTAGAATCCTTACTGCAAAAGAACCAATATCAATTA
>DATDNG010000222.1:0-20037 GCA_036518375.1 Nitrososphaeraceae archaeon
ACTTTTAGTAAATTCAGATATTATCAAGATTGTGACCTGATGGCCAGAAGCTTAAAAACACTCTTTTATCGCATATCTTTATCCAAAAGTAAATTTTTTGCTGTTAAACATATACAGATATGATTTATTAGATGATGCTAATTATTTTGTGTCGTCAAATTGTCACTAATATTTATAGGATATAAAACCGTATCCACAAATTTGTTTTGCAATATTCTAATGATCTGCTCAAATATTCTACAGGAGCCAATCATTGCCTCGAACTTTTCCTTATCTGAAATAGCATTGGTCTCTATTATAACATATTCTGACATTATTCTTAAGTTGATCTGAAATGAGTTATCATCACTTATCCATTGAAGTACACATTCCGTTTCATTTTCGATTAAGCCAGCCCACCGAAGGTTTTTGAACCACTTTCCTATTAAACTATGCACTATCTCTTTGGCCCTTATTTTAATATCAATAAATGTCTGAAGTAGTTGAATGTATTCTTTTCCTTTTCTAGTTTTATCCATGTATCTTACTATACTATTTTTTGATAGCATCAATATTCCGGTTTTGGTTAGTGTATAGCCCTTGTTAGATTTATCAATTAATCCTACATCTTGTAACCTATTTAAGGCCCTTGCAAGGCTTTGCTGATGAAGGTTCAACTTACGCATTAGGCCTGTGAAGGAATAATAATTCATTCCAGTTTCTTGGTGTAATAATGAGAGAATTTTGCCATCATTCATATGAAAGTTTTTGCCATCAGATAAATACTCATCACCACCACTATCTTCCCTCTCAATTAATACCTGTCCAGTCTTGCTGGCAGACACTATATCTTTTTCTATTCCTTTAATAGTAATCTTGGCATCTTCATCTATTTCTGAAGTAACTTGTTCATTTTTGGACACATCGGCTTTTATCGATATATCTTTCTCCAATTATACCATTCTTATAATTTGCAAGATATAAATTGTAAAGTAACCGTGTGGTAAGTTAGTGAGACATAAATAACTATCAATAGGATCGTTACTCATTTAATAATATCAAAAGTAATAAAGCCTTCATCTTCTAACAAAACTATTTATAGTAAAATGTCATATTAAGTGTAGAGCATAAACTCATTGTATCTATAACTATCGAGATTGGAATTGAATCAGCCAAAAAGAATTTGAATCAATGGTTTAATTCTTTATTCTATGCATTCACCAGTGAATGTCAAAGTTCCCCATCCAAATACAAGATCGAAGTCAATAATGATAGTCGATTCTTTTGACACTGTTTATTCAATAAAAATAATAATAGTAAATCTAGATCTTTAATCCATTAGTTAATGATCACCCACGTGAAATTATCATGCAATTCAAAATATCAATCGTTCCAGAATCTACGGGTCATTACATACTGTCTTTCAGCTTCATATATATTTCTATATATCCCGTCATCATCAACATAATTACGTAGAATACGCGCTGCGGTATCTGCACCTATTCCATAACCAGCTAATACAATTAATGCCCTTCTGCCGAAATTATTAATAAGCGATGCTACTTTCCATGCGCGATCAAATTTATGGTTTTCATCTCTAGATAATTTGCTTCCCGTGAGTCTTTTCAGAATAATTTTGGTTAAGTCATCATCGGACAAGAAGGTAGTTGTGATTAATTTAGATCTACATCTGGGGCAGGAAATAATTTCTTGCGTTTCTTTTGTTTCCATAGTTCGCTCCCATTTTCCACATCGAATACAGATTAATCTATGCTTTGTTTTTTCTAATCTTTCCTTCACAAGTTCAATGACACCTTTTTCTATGCTCAGTGGCGTTGCAGAGAATTTTGTAGAATGCTCAAGAATCGGTTTAGCTAAGTCAGAGAATTCATCTATATCAAACCAATGAAGTTTTATATTTCCATCTTTTAAACTCATTAAGATTTTTTGTGTTTGTGAAATATCATATTTATCATGTAGAAGTTCCCTGATGGATTCTTTGCTGATTGGGGTCTTTGCGTATCTATCATAAATTAAGCGGGCTGCTTTCTTATCATATACTGCTTCTCTGCTAACCATACCAAATCTTTTTGCAACCATCCAAACTTTCCAGTTAATATGATGGGTTCCGGTAAATGAAGCGATAATAACTGCTTCAAAGTCATAAGTGTCGTTAAAACTGGATTCAACATGACCTTTCCGTATTTTGGCATTTGAAGTTAACATAATTCTATAAGAATCAGATCTTGTTTCCACTATGTAACCTAGCTGGGATGACAGTATTGTTGATAGCAAAGACGCTAAGGTATTATTTACTTTTGAACCAAAAGTTGAGTGAATCACTACTACATTTCTTGCAATCGAACTTTCTACCACAATATTTTTTGAATCTGGAACCACCTTTAAGGAATTAACAGTATCATCTATGATAGAAGTGAAAAGTTTTATTGTTTTCTTCGCAGCCTGGTTACGTATAACGCCTACTTGCTCAGCAGTTTTATAGTCTACGGGAATCATCTCTCCAACCCAGTAAGGAATATTTATTGCCACACCTTGTAAGGGTTCAACATTTACTTGCATCCTGACCTCATCAACTGAGATAATTCTCCACTGTGAACCCTTCAATACAAAGACATTTCCTTTCTCCCCATAATCACCTACAAATTGCTGGTCTAACATTCCAATTCTACGTCTACTAATGGAATCTACAACTTCAAACTTTAAAACATGTGGAATCATAGACAGATTCTCAAAATAATATTTATACGCCTTCAGCCTTAATCTATATGATCTATCTTCTCTGTCATACCTGATTATACGGCTAGCGTCTAGAATATCAAGACATCCTTCAATATCATAAAAACTAATTCTTGAGAACAGATATGCCCTTGTTATAAGGTCAAAGGCATCTTCAAGTCTAATTATGCCTCTCTTTTGTAAAGCCAATCCAACTAGATGATGAGCTACAACATCCAGAGCCCCATTATGCATTAATTGTTTTTCAATTGATTGTCTTTTCATTCTTTGGACAATTGCTAGTGCTTCTATCTCATCATCTGGATTATTTGTTACAATCAAACCTTTTGCGGAATTTCCATGCATGTGTCTGCTCCGTCCAATCCTTTGCATTAACTTCGAAACTTGTCTTGGTGAGCCATAGTGGATCACTAGTTCTATTGAGCCGATGTCTAAACCCAATTCCAGTGATGAAGTACAAACTACTATATCCACAAAACCTTCTCTTAATCTTCCCTCTGTCTCTTCCCGTATGTCCTTAGATAAAGATCCATGATGTACATCTACTTTGATATCATTTTGATTTTTCAATATGGTGCCTATATATTCAGCCTCATCTCGTGTATTTGCAAATAGTAATACTGATCCCTCTATTTTATTTGATTTTATGTATTCTTTCACAAAGTGAGCTACATTATTAATTGAACCCTTTACGAATTTAACATCAATATCGTATTTTCTTGCAGAGTTGTCTACGATTACGGCATATTTTCTGCTAGTTCCAGAGATGAATTTGGCAGCCTCGTCTAAATTACCTAAGGTTGCAGAGAGACCAATTCTTGTAACCTGCTGCAAACTTACTGCCTCTAATCTCTCAAGGCCGATTGATAGATGTGCACCACGCTCATTTGGGACAAGTTCATGGACTTCATCAACTATGATCCATTCCAGATCCTTTAGAGCGTCGAGCATTTTCTTGCCTGTAAGTACTACTGCGAGGGATTCAGGAGTAGTGATCAAAATGTCAGGAGGATTTTCTACAATTTTCTTTCTAGCTGTAGTAGTTGTATCACCATGTCGAATTTCTATTCTTAGCTTTTCAGATTCAGCATATTTGATAATTCGCCTAAATACATCATTATTCAATGCTCTTAGAGGGGTAATATAGAGTGCTCGGATCTTACCTGTATGGCTTCCTTTATCAGTAGATAATATTGTGAAGACAGGTAAAACTGCTGCCTCAGTTTTACCAGAACCAGTTGGAGCAACAAGCAAGCAGTTAATTTTCCTTGTAACAACTGGCAATGCTTTCTCTTGAATTGTAGTTAAGGAAGTAAAGCCTTCTCTTCTGAATTTCTCAATAGTTGAATGACAAGTAACAGCAGCTGCCTCTCCATTATTCAATGTCAGAAGACGTTCCTTGTTGTTGTCGAGGATATTGTTTTGCTTTAGAACTTGATCTTCCGTAAACCATTATTGCGAAGAGGCCAGTGATAAAAAGTCCTACTGCAACCCATATAAACGAGTCAAAGTTTGCAACCACATCTGCTGTCATCTATATTTGTTGAGTTAGCTAATGGCAAATATATTCGTTTTAAATCGATAGTTAAAGTCATGTCAAGTAAACTGTATTCATATAAAAATACATCACCTTCTTTTAATTAATATGCAGGAAAGGTTTATGTCATTGTCTTAACGATTGCATCAATAAAGATTATAATAATACAGCACAGCAACGGAAAATCTCCAATTGGGGAAGAAATTATAAATCAAAATCATCTAGTCAGTGAATGACTTCTGACTAGCATGACTATCTGACAATCTTGCTGGGTTTACCTATAGTTTAATAGTAAAGATGAATTCAATGCAAGCTCAAAATCGCCACTCTACTTGAAAGCAATAACTTTACGCGATATTAAGGATATATCCAGTATTAAGGATGAAATCAAAAAGGACATAATTCTTTTTTGCGTGTTACACCACTGGCACAAAAAGATGTTGAGGAGCTTCGGAAGATAATTGAGGAACTTTACACATATGTTAGGTCCACCGGTGGAGATATTGCCAGATTGGGTGAAGAGCGAGTTGTAGTGACACCGCCAAGTGTTAAAATCTGGCGCAGATCGTATGATCTAAAGTGATTTTACTAGCATCATCTTTTAATACTAAATCTTGATTTTATAATAAGTGGTTAATAGAATAATTATAATAATTTTATTGCCTCTTGCACTAATGGGTGTTGAGTTTGTATTTTGAATATCCTGTTGATTGAGCTTGCTAAATTCTGTATTTTGCTCCGCTCTCCATGATTAACTAATACTCGTCGGAGTTTTGGTCTGAGTCTGTTGATATAGGCTATTAGTTGATTATAATCACTGTGAGTATTGAATCCCTCGATCTTCTCAACCTGACAATTAATTTTAATGCATCGATCATTAATAATTACTTGCCGGCTTCCATCTTGAATAATCTTCCCTGGAGTCCCTGCTGCCTGAAACGATATTAGAATTAACTTATTTTTAGTGTCTTCAGAAATTTGTCCCAGATACTCTACGGATGGCCCGCCGAGTAACATTGAAGATGGAGCTAGAATTATTGCAGGCTCTTCTTTCTCCAGGATATTGGATTCAACGGTTACAAATTGTTTTGAGCGGAAGGGACTTTCATCACCTCTCAGAATTGTATGTTTTATGTCTTTTGAGAGGTATTCAGGATAGGCTTCACATATGGAGGTAGTATCAGAAATGATCTTCTCAACCAATACTTTTGTTTCGATAATTTTGCCAGCTCTCATATACATATTAATTAATAAAATAAGCTCTTGGGATAATCCAACTGATGATACCGGAATTAACACCTTTCCATTTTCTGCAACAGTCTTATTTATGCTATCAATAAGATGTATATCCACCTCTCCATGCTGAGGAAAAACGTCTTCTTTACCACCATATGTACTTTCAATGATTATGCTCTCGACCCTAGGAAAATTCCATGAGGCATTTTCAAGGGAAGACATTTTTCCGAATTTCATATCACCTGTATAAACAACATTGTGATCTCCATTTCCAATGTGTAAATGAATTGATGCAGAACCTAGAATATGGCCGGAATTACTAAGCATAAGTTTTACATCTGGAGAGATATCGGTTACGGTTCCAAAGCTAAGAGTAATTGTATGCATTATTACATCATCTATATCTTTATCAGAATATAGTGTTGTTGTGCAGCCAGTACTCTTAATATATTCTCTCTGCAACAAATTCATTAGTGGTAGTGTAGGCTCTGAACAGTACACTGGTCCTCTATATCCATACTTGAACATGGAAGGCAAGAAACCTGTATGATCAAGATGGGCATGGCTCAAAACTACTGCGTCAATTTCATCAACTCCCACTCCAGTAATATCGAATCTCGGTAAGCTAGTTAAAGGATCTTTGCTGGCTATATTGATCCCGCAATCGAGTAAAATTTTGCTTTCATGAGTAGATAGTAACATTGAAGAACGACCTATCTCTCCAAAACCACCTAGCGTTATTAAACTAGCTTCTGTCATTTCATCGAGTTTTGCTCTAAAAATTTTCTCACCAACTTCTTTGTAAAAGTGAATTCGCTTATTTGTTGTATTGTAGAGAATTTTATTAATATTTCTAATTATAGACATTTCTTGAGGAGCTTTTCTAACCCTTATTTTCCATCCTGTTTTTTCCACAAGGTCAACACTATCAAAATCTTCAGCAGTGTGAACAAGTAATGAAGGTTTTTCGACAAATATCAGAATCTCTCCTAATGCTTGATCAAAAAACGTCTCAATTAAACCAACCTCTTTGGGAATAGTCTTGTTTAAAATTTCAATAGATTCCTCTTCCGATTTCCGTATTGATTCATCAGTACGAACAACAATTCTTTTCTTTATTGTATTGACCATGTTAGAAACTACTTGGGCATTCTGTATTAGATACCCTGGGTTCCTGGAGTAAAGAGCAATTCTTGGGCCCTCATACTCAATTTTGGTAAGCGCAGATTCACTGGGAAGACTGTGCAGTATTACTGCCATAATATTTTGGCTTGCAGATTCATGTGATGGCATTTTATATTGCATATATTTTCAAACACTGAATATTGGGTTATTAATTAACACAAAATGAATCATATGGAGATAATACATTGCTCGATGGGTGATTCCATTTAAAGAATGTTTCGCTTTAAAACCAAGATCAATGAACAAATAAAACATAGACAAATTTAGTAATAAACATTAAAGTTGAAATACTAAGCCGAATTATACTATTTACTGATATAGTTTGGAAAATAGAGATTCGCGTGCTAGTGGTCAAAGAGGAGGATTTGGTGATAGTGGAAGCACTGACGGTGGTTATCGTAGTGATAGGGGATATGGAGGAAGAGGGCGCGGAGGTTTTGGTGGCCCAAGGCCATTCAGACCCGCGCCAGTCAAAGTGGGAGAAGAGTTTGATGTAAAGATTGAATCTATGAGCAAAAGAGGCGACGCCGGTGTAGCAAAGGTTGAGGGTTTGGTGATCTTTGTAGCAGGTACAAAAGTTGGAGATAGTGTTAGAATAAGAATTACAAAGGTTGGTAGAGGATATGCCACTGCTGAAATTGCAAGCCAATCGGAAAGTGCAAGCACTGGGACAACAATAGCGCAGACTGGATCGGATGAATCAACAACCAATGAGCAATAAGGTTTGAGATCAAGGAGTATAAAGTGGAATTCACATAGTTAATTTATTATTATTTTATCAGTACTGCATGAATAAATAATCCCAGTCATACGGTTTTGTGATGAGTTCACCGCCTACTCATTTAATGGAATTGCCAAGGGAGATACTGATAGGGGATGGAGTAATCTCCAAGCTTGGCTCCTTTATTACGGATCTAGACGATAATGCCTCAAAGATTGCAATTATAACAGGTAATAAAGTAAAAACAAGAGCAGGCGCAGCCTGTAAGTCATCGCTTTTTGAATATTCTTTACAAGATTCGTGGTACATTGCAGAAGATGCGTCCATGAATTCAGTAAATAAGCTACAAACCAAGATTAGGGACTCTCCGGATTTTATTATTGGCCTTGGTGGAGGGCGCTCTGTTGATGTAGCCAAAATGACTGCATTTAAGTTAAATAAACCATTAGTAAGTGTGCCTACTTCCGCCTCCCACGATGGAATATCTAGTCCATTTGTTTCAATAAGAGGCATCGATAAGCCACATTCAGTCAAAGTAAATACCCCAATAGGAGTATTAGCTGATACTCATTTGCTTTCTCAAGCGCCATTGAGATTGTTGGCAAGCGGATGTGGGGACCTAGTTGCTAAATTAACTGCAGTTAAAGATTGGGAACTTGCAAGGGATGAAACTAACGAATACTTTGGAAGTTATGCTGCTAACCTTGCATATATGAGTGCAAAAATCATTTTGGATGATTCACAAAAATTACTTCAAAAAAATGGATTTGGAATTAGAACAATCGTTGAGGCATTAATCAGTGCAGGAGTTGCAGCCTGTATTGCAGGAAGTAGCAGACCGTGTTCTGGGGCAGAACATCTCTTTAGCCATGCACTAGAATATATTGCAGGTCAGAATTGTGGATTACATGGTGAACGTGTTGGTTTGGGTACTATTATGATGGCCAAACTGCATGGTCTTAATTGGGAGAGAATAGTTAAAACGTTAGAAAATGTTGGTGCTCCAACAAATGCAGAGCAAATCAAATTAAATGAAGACCAAATAGTCAAATCGTTACTAACTGCTCAATCACTTAGACCTGATAGATACACAATTCTTAGTAAATTAAAACTAGATAAACAATCCGCATTGAAACTAGCTAAATCTGTGTATGTCCTTTAAGAAACATTGAAAAGTAGTAAAAGTAAAAATCTTTAATATTTTTACGTTATATTAGCCATTCGTGTTAGGCTTATTATTCAAGGTTAATTGAGAGCAATTTTTGGGCTTGATCGTAATGAGTCTATTGAACAAAGCAACTTATCTTTATGAAGCTCAAACATATAATTACGGTTAATAATGGACGTTCTGATAATCGAACTGGCAGCAATTCAAACTTGGACCTTGGATCTAGATGGTTTGTCAAGTTTTCATAGTAGTTACAGTCAGAATCACACTATGTGATGATATATAGATGGCCACATGGTTTTTGGAGATGCGATTGGATCATGCTCAACTAATAAACAATATCTCTAGCTGCAATAAAAAACTTGATCAAGGTTGTGGACATTATTAGAGGAAATACTTCAGTGATGCACAATTGACTCAATAAAAAGAAAAATTTTTAATTATGCAGACTTATTTTCAATAGTAGAGTTTACCGGTTTTTCTTCAGATTTTGATTGTTGTTGTGATTGTGGTGGCGTTGATTGCTTATAACTTTCAATGAATTTGACATTATTCAGAAGCGTTACAAATTTGAAGATATCATTTGCTATTGCGCGCTTGATAACTTGCAATCCTTCAGATAGAAAAGTTTCTTCTGACAATTCAATTTCTAAAGTTGATTCTTCAAGTTTGAATTTTATTTTTTCTTCATCAATAGGTAACCTTCTTTTTATTAAAGACATTATCTTATCGCTATCACTCTCAAGCTTCTTTAGTATGTTAATGTCATATGCCAAAGTTCGTCCTGCAAATCTATGGTTAAAGTCAAGTTGAACTCTCCCGGATCCGACATGTCTGACGATTCCCGGACGCTCATTCATTTCGACTATATCGCCTACCTTGACATCATCTGCTTTCTCGCCTAACTTTCGCTGTGGAACCATCCTCACTTTATTTGGGTCTCTCTCACCAAAGCCTTTGTCAGGAGTAATTTCGATGCTTAGTTTATCACCCAAATTAGCACTTGCTAAAGCCTCATCTAATCCTTTTAGAACCCATCCTTCGCCAATGGATACGAGCCTCGGTTCATACTTGCGAGTGGGGTCATAGAGATCAGATTTTTTTGCTTCCTCCTCATTAGTGGTTTCGAAAATTTCATTAGTATCCTTAACTTTAGCAGTATAATCTACTAATACAAGGGAACCTTTCTCCAAAGTCATGAAATTCGCTATTGGATTACCTTATATTAAGTTTAATAGATATACATATGATTTGATAGCATCATCGCTGCAGAGGTTTCATTTTTTCCAATGCAACAGAAGTTGCTTCGGGGTTTGCCTTTAAACCAAGTATATTAATTGCAGACGCAATAGACGACAGTGTTCTCATCACATGGTATCTGTTGACTTCCCCCATAGATCCGACTCTGAATACTTTGCCTTTTAGGTCGCCGAACCCGCCTGCAACAAGAACTTTGAACTGTTCTGAAAGCAATCCTCTGAATTTCTTGTCCTCCATTCCCGGTAAATAGTTAACTGCTATTACCACATTGCTTTGAGCATCTGGTTTTGCAAATGGCGTTAATCCCATTGTATTTAGACCCGCATAGAAGGCTTCTGCACATATCTTGTGGCGTTTGATTCTTTCATCTATTCCTTCTTCCAAAACCATATCCAGCGCTTCATTGAATGCGTAGAAGAGAGAAAGGGCTGGAGTGAATGGCGTTTCAAAATTTTCTTCATAATACTTGAAATAGCGTTTTAGATTAAGATATTGAGTTGGCGGTGGGTTAGACTGCATATGTTTCTTCGCTCGAGAGCTAATTGACATAGGTGAGACTCCAGGTGGAGCAGCTAATGCCTTTTGTGAGGCAGTTACACATATATCTATATTCCATTTATCAACTGGAAGTTCGTCGCCGCCTAAAATCGAAACAGCATCTGCAATAAAAAATGCACCATTTCTACTGCATAATTTTCCTATCCTATCCATGTATCTGAGTGTAGTACCAGTAGATGTTTCATTGTAAACTGCATATATTGCCTTTACATCCTTATTTTGATCGGCTGCTTCCTCGATCTTTTCAAACGGAGGATTTTCACCAAATGGCGCCTTAATTCTGATTGCCTGGCCTCCCCAACTATCAATCAAATCTGCAAGCCGCGTGCCAAATTCACCATTAACAGGAATAATCACCTTGTCACCCTTCTTAATGATGTTAATTACAGATGCTTCTACCACTCCGGTTCCGGACGTGGTTAATAAAATGATTTCACCGTTTGTCTGAAATACTCGTTGTGTCTTTTCGACAATAGTCTTGTATAATACACGAAAATCGTCTCCTCTGTGATTAATTATAGGTGCAAGCATCGCATTCATAACCCTGTTTGGCACGTTAGTAGGGCCAGGAAGCATTACCAAATATTCCATCCTATTTCTTCAGTTACACCTAGATGGTCATCCGATATTTATAATTACTTTGATCAGTAAAGGTGATAAAACTGGCTCAGGCATACTTTGCAATGAAAGAATGGCGTTCTAAATTACTTTTGGAGCAAGCCAGCAGAATTGGATATAACGCGATAGTTGCATTTCAACCTGAAAATGTATTTTATCTCACACATTTTTGGGGGGAAGCGGTTGCCATTTGTATAGATAATAAAACTAAATTAATTGCGCCTAGCTTAGAAGTAGATAGAGCTCTACAATCGTCATCCAAGGAATGCGAAATTATTCCAACAGAAAGAGGCAGCGAAATGATTTCTACTCTTCTCTCTGAAATCAATGGAAAAGTAGCATGTACAGACTGTAGTGATTATTATATTATTGAGGATATCAAAAATAAAGTTAGCAGAAAGTCATTTATGGTCAATAATGAACTGTTCTTTTGGATCCGGCGAATTAAAGATGAAGAAGAAATCAAAATAATTTCAAAAGCAGCTGAAATTTTAGACGCTCTTTATAAAATCTGTACAGAAGAGATCAGGGTCGGACTGTCAGAACGTGATTTGCAGGCAAAACTAATTTTTGAAGCTATGAAAAGGGGTGCAAATCCGCCATCTTACAGATCAATATTAAATCCACTGATAATTGCAGGCGGTCCAAATAGCGCTCTACCACATGCAGAAGTCTCTGATCGTAAGTTCATGATCGGTGATATGATTGTCGTAGATCTAACTTTAAGATATTTTGGCTATATAGCTGATGCAACCAGAACTTTTGCTCTAGTTTCAGCTACATCTGAAATGAAACAGGTATATGACATTGTTAAACGATCCCAGCAGGCAGGAATAGATGCAGTCAATGATGGTGTTATGTGTTATCAGGTTGATGCCGCCTGCAGAGATCTGATTGGGAAATGCGGCTATGGCAAATACTTTATACATTCAACAGGTCATGGAATTGGCCTTGATGTTCATGAACCACCATGGTTGCGAATGAAAAATCAAGAATTATTGGAAAAAAATATGGCAATAACAATTGAACCAGGAATATACTTAAAAGATAAATTTGGTGTAAGGATTGAAGACAGCGTTATAGTCAATTCGCCCAACAATAGAAGAGTAATTAATCTCAATACATTCACAAAAGATCTGATCGTACTTGGTTAGGATTCATATACTTACTTGGTCCCCAGATATAATGAAATTATTATGATTTTCATTTGCAGTTAAAGATAAAGCATTTTTTCATAAAATTACAATAAAGAAGAAATTTAATAATATATTTAACCAATCAGCCTTACAACGTATCTAGTTTAGAATTACTAAAGTTGACTACTAAATTTTTTTGGTTCAGTGCTAAATCCTGATTCTATCTGTGCTATGCCTTCTACTGTCCATTTTATCTGCTTTGCTGCTTGAGGGTTAGACAACATTCTCTTGAGAATTGGGGAATCAGCGCTTGAAGTTAATTGAAATGATGACTTCAATGTGGAGTTGGAATTATAATAAAGCTGGGGTCTTCCATTAAGTGGAATATCCTCATAGGACAAACTCCCATTACCTAATGACTTGCCATCTGCAAATAACTGATAGTCAATCCTTGACGTTGTCAAGGCTTGCTGAATCGGATTATACACACTAAAATAGACATTTAACTGGGGCTTTTGACTGGCGTTTGTAATGTCTGGGGGTACAGCTTCTACCTTTAAGAGACTTATACTAAGCTTATTTACATCTGGAAGTGTAATGGTGAGAATCAGTGGAAGCATAATAATTACAATTGCAATCGCTGCAATTACTCCAATAAGAACAAGCCTGCGCCTACTTAGAAACATACTAACTGTTCGATACTAGCTGAACAATAGTGAATTAAAACCTTTCTTCTAGCAGCATGAATAATATAAGATGATTTGTCACTGTTAGGGAATGGTCCTTGCCGATAGCTTGATCATATGGTTGCATCTAACTTGTGCTTCAATATGGGTAGGGGGATCAATTTTCCTTGGCATAGTTCTTTCACCTATGCTCAAAAAAATTACAAAGACGGTAGAAGAACGTGTTGCGCTTATGATCAATATTGGAAGGCAATTTAATAAGATTGCAGTGCCATCTTTTGTGATTTTAATAATAACAGGTATCTATAATTCACGTTCATTCTTTGGAAACCCAAGTGCATTTCTTGGAACCGAGTATGGAATCATTCTTTTGATCAAAATCATTCTAGTAGTAGCAACTCTCTCAACGTATGCTATACATACTAGAATTCTCAATACAAAAACAGAAAAAAAACTCGCTGTAGGAAATGTTAGCATTGTATATATCCAAGCTATTCGATCAAAAATAATTTCGCTTGGCAGAATTACAGTTATCCTATCAGTGTTAATACTTTTCCTTGCATCATTACTTCATAACGGTGGATTCTAACAACATAATTTTAAATATAGTTGTTACTTTGTATTGATATGTGATGACACTAACCTGCGCCAATCGCTTATTCAGCGAAATGAGGATATGCACCTCGTCTGATATCTATATCTATAAATATCACATTCACACGTTCGTTACCGATCGAGGTGTGCAGGTGCACATATAAAGCTGCTAATTATTGCTGCTTCATTAGAGAAATTATAGTTTTAGCTATTTCAGAACTTCCCAACAACAAAAGAACCAAATGATCCTTTTTTTTTCTAAATGGATTTAGTTCCAATATGTTGAGTTTACCATCAATTAAAAATTCTAGCTGTGTTGAGTTCTTTGTCACGTTCACATTTCTAATTCCGAATTTTTTTCTCATAAGGCTGTCAGGATTGCAAGGGTCCAGTAGCGTTAACTTATGCACTGCATCTACAAATGAGTTAAGTAGTGTAAAGAGTGGATCTACTGTTGGACCATTTTCTGTAATTATGCCCCATTTGACTCTGCTTTCTGGAGTGGATGCCAGATTGTCGAAAGTTTTTACAAAATCTTCAAATACAGATTCCACTGTAACATCAACTGCATGATCATTTATTCTAACAAAGTATGAGGTAATCTTTTGATCTGTAAATTCCATCCCTTTGTATTTTATATATAAAATTGGTTGACCATATTTTACAACGTACAAATCACAACCAGATATTTGTTTTGTCAAACTTTCAAAATAGTCTTTGGCTAAAGTATTCTTAAGAGTAGAATTCATCTTTGAAACTACCATCAGTTTGATTAAATCGCGGATAAAATTATCAGCATGTTTTCGAAATTCTTTGAAGTCATAGCGTATCTCTTCTGTCACCAAGACCTATGTGCTATGAGTACTATGCAAATAAGCCTTCTATAATTTTACCTTGACATATTATTACTTGTGATGGAAGGAATGAGTCATTTGTTCTGTTAATCTATTTAGCAGGCAGCTTGTATCTTAGAAAATAGTCTCGTTCCATATTATATTGGAATGAAGAGGACTAGGGGTTAAAGATTGGTAGTCCGTTGTTGTTTTATTGTTCGAGTGTGTCTTTATTGTTTCATTGTAGGAATTTGCTTTTAAGTAGAATGTCTTGGCATATATCCACACATCATAACTCCACCGCTATTTACAATTCTTACAAAGGCATTATACAATCTCTGCCATCATGTATTAGGATAATGAAGATATACATTTGAGATAACATCCTTGTAGTGAGTGTGCGTAACACAGTCTAGAAAATAATCCGCTATCATAATCATTTATTGTCATAAGTTGTTTTATGAATAGATTCAAACATTATAAAAAAGGTATTTGAAGATGAATACATCCAGAAAAACATCAAATTTAGATGTACATAAGTAATATTTTAGAACTATATAGCGGATAGACAATATAGAGAGCAGTTGACTACTAACAAGAACAATTTTATATATACTCCTAATGAGGAAGAAAGAATTAATAGTAACATTTCGCGCTTCATGATCAAACACGGAATTACAGATTATTCTTGCCTTTTGAAAAAGTCAAATGAAAATATTAAATGGTACTGGAATACGATTAATGATGATCTTAATTTAGAATGGTACAAAAAGTATGACCGAGTTTACGATTCATCAAATGGAATACCATGGACAAGGTGGTTTATAAACGGAAAATGCAATATAATTGCCAATGTAATTGATAAACATGCAAAAAATCAACCAGATAAGATTGCCTATATTTTTGAAAATGAAAGTGGAAATACAAGGAAAGTATCATATGGAGAGCTTGGGGCTGAAGTAAAAGTAGTCGCTTGTGCTCTGAGGAATAGAGGTATTAAAAAGGGTGATGTTGTTGCGATTTATTTACCAATGATCCCTGAAGCATTTTTTTCAATTTTTGCGTGTTCCAAAATAGGTGCAGTGCATACAACTATCTTTTCTGGATTGAGCGGCCAATCGTTACAATCACGTCTTAGAGACTCAAATGCAAAGATGCTAATCACATCATATAAAATGCATCGGCGCTCCAATGAAATCAATCTTAAAAGTCAATGGATGCATGCTACAGAAAATACAAATGTTTCCACAATAATCGTGGTGGGAGAAGATGATCGTGAAGATAATTGCAATAACAATAAAATAATCAGCTACAACGAGTTTGTAAAAGAGTCAAGATCAAAAGGAGAACGCTGTGATACAGAGATTATGGATTCAGAGGATCCACTTTTTATTCTTTATACATCAGGCACCACTGGTGAGCCAAAAGGTACTATCCAGGTGCATGGTGGTTTTACTGTAGTTGCTGCTCAACAAACTGCATTTCTGATCGATATGAAGCCAACTGATACTTTATTTTGGTATGCTGATATTGGATGGATTACCGGTCAGACATGGGTTATATATGGTAGTCCTATAGTCGGAGGTAGTGCTCTAGTTTATGATGGAGCTCTTGACTATCCAACACCAGACACATGGTGTGAATTAATTGATAAACATAAAATTACAATTTTCGGCGCTCCTCCTACAGCGATCAGGATTTTTATAAAGAATAACATATCAATAAATAAGTACAATTTTTCATCCTTGAGGATTTTGGCCATGACTGGCGAACCCGTAAACAAAGAGGCCTGGATATGGTATTTTGAAAATGTAGGTAGAAAACGATGTCCAATCATTAATTTATCAGGTGGTACAGAAATCGGAGGAGCCATTGTTAGCGCTTTACCGATTATGTCTCTGAAACCTTGTACAGTAGGCTATCCTATTCCTGGATTTGATGTTGATGTTTTTGATGACTCAGGTAAGCATACCAACAAAGGCTGCTTGGTAATCAAGAAACCGTGGCCATCAATGACCAGAGGAATTCTAAATGATCAAGACAGATTTATTGAAACGTACTGGTCAAAGTACCACGACATATGGGATCATGGTGATCTAGTATTTGTAGATTCTGATGGGTTATGGTACATACAAGGGAGAGCTGATGATATCATCAAGGTATCAGGACATAGGGTTGGGCCAGCAGAGGTTGAATCTGCTATTACATCTCATCCTGCAATCGCAGAAGCCGTGGTAATAGGAATCCCAGACAAAATAAAAGGCCAGGCAATAGCCATATATGCAACATTGAAAACCAAGCAATCATCAGTTGATACTATAAATAACGATATTCTGAAAAATGAAATTATCAAGACCGTTGAAGACACTATTGGAAAATTTGCCCGTCCCAAACAAATTAAATTCGTGGCTGATCTTCCCAAGACCAGAACAGGCAAACTTGTCAGGCGATTAATTAGGGCAAAAGTATCTAATACCATAGAAGATCAAGATATAACAATGATCGAAAATCCAGCATCACTTGATGACTTTTAAATATTTATAATTTCTAATTTGATTCTGCCAAAATATAGAGAAACACTGAATATAAGGTGCAATATGATTTTCCAAATCAACTCTCAGGGGATGGAAGAGGTCCTGCTGTACGTGAGTATTGTATGGACAGCTTAGCAGCATGTTTAACACAAACTATTGTAGCTCATGCTACATCCAGAGGTATCCAGGTTGATAGCATTGACATTGATGTAGAAGGTGATGTAGACTTGCGTGGTTTTATTGATATATCCAATGATGTAAGACCGGGCGCTCAGCAATTTAGAGTAAATATGAATATCAAAAGCAATACTGCATCAAAAGAACAAATAAATGAGCTACGTGAAATTGGAAAGAGGTTTTCTCCTGCATTTGATACCTTGACTAAGGGAACGTCAGTAGTTTTAGTTAACTCTTAATTGAGTATTATCAAATCAATGATTTTACAGCACAAGGATGCGGTTTGCTATTACATTTTAATACAAATTAAAGATCAGGGTTTTTTAAATGAGGCCTTGGGAAATGCAATCTTTACTGGATGCCTGAAGGCCGGATGAATCATAACCAGTTCGCCTTTGTTTAGTCTAGCGATATTCATTTTCGTAATTTCATCTAGCATAGAATAAGGTCGTGTGGCTAATTCAGACAATCCTAGTTTAGCAGTTATATGTAATCCTATATTTTCCTGTAATCTGTAGTCTGTTGCACTTTTAAATTGCTGCGCTGAAAATATAATAGTCTCTCTTGATCTTCCTGCAATTACTGTTCTCATTATCTGTTCTGCTACAGCATTTATTCTTCCAACATGTGACTTAGGTATGAATCTGTTAATTTCGTCAATAAAGACTAAAATATACTTTGGTTTTTGCTTCTTTTTGGTGTGATCATTATTATTCTTGTTGTTGTTAATGCTATCCTCAAAATAGTGTCTCGCAGAGTACATTTCATCTATACTTTTCATAACATCACCTACAACAAATGCTTGCTCTTCAACTGAGGATATTGTTGCCACATCTATTACGAAAATTTCACCAGCTTTGATTTCCATGATTTCTTTTCCAAGGTATTTGCTTGTTATTTTTTTATTAATAAACATAGAAGACTTTCTGAACCTTTGCAGTTGTCCAAGAAAGTGCAGCAAAGATGATTTATAGGAGAGTATCGATTCAGGATATTCGTTAAATTCGGCTAAATCTGTCCATGTTCTTATAATTTTTCCCAAACTATTATTTGTTAATGGCCAAGATTGGTAGATGTAATCTATTATTGATGAAAGGTTGTAATGTAGATCATATGTTTCCAAAAATAAGAGCTCTAATCTATCATAAACATCTTGCAATTCATATGAATATGTCTTAGAATTCTTTGGTATATGCATTGAATTAGGTCTTCCATCTTTACCTCTAGGAAGAAAATATGTTACGTTATCAAATGGCTCTATGTCCAAGTCTAGAACGTCAAATAGCTTCTCAGTTCTTTTCTTGATGTTTTTTTCTTTTTTATCTATATATAATAGATCTTGTTCTTTAGTATTAAAAATAACCAAGGATACACTTTCTTTCTTTTGAAGCATTTGATATGCTGATTGTAGTAGAAATAGAAGATAGGAAGTTTTCTGATTACCAGATATTCCTGAAGCATTTACATGTGCAGTATCCGGACCAGCCAAATAGGAGACATCTAGCGAAATAGGAATCTGAAGGCCATTAGTTGTTTCTATTATTCCTGCAGGTATTGGGTTTTGCATCTCAGGAATTCCAATGGCAAATATAATCTCCTCTGCAGTAGCAAACTTTACTGATTTATCTATTCCGACTGGTAAATTTATAGAAATAGCTTCCTTCCGCCCTTCTACTTTGCATCCTGTATTTGCCATTACTGCTGCTTTTGCTAATATCATACTGTTTTGATAATCCTTGGATACTTGTTGTTGTTTTTGGTATTCTTGTTCTCTGGTTAAGCTATGTTGGGATGACAAATATTTCCTAGCTTCATCGTCATCGCTGTTAGGAACTACTGCTTGTAAGTCCTTTACAATACCGATAGTCCTGCTATTATATATATTATCAACTGTAACAAAGTCAAATGGGTTTATTATTACATTAGAGTCAATAGCAAACCAGAAGCCGTCCATCGTATTAGGATATGTCTTTGAGGCAATAGTTTTTCCTACCTTTGTTACAGATATAGGATTTAATGACACTTTTGGTTCAATATTATAATTTAGCTTTCTTTGGTGTTTTTCATCGTCGTGATCATCATTATTATTCATACTTTAGCTACCCATATGATAGCTAACATACATAATTCTTATGAGGTACACTAGGGGACCCTATAGCAGGCTTTTGTGTTATTCTTGTTGAGCGTGCTATTTGGTTCATGGTAGCAGGTGATATTGGTATAGCATTGATGGTATCAACCGGTATCAGGGTAACAAAAGCTTAGCTAAGTGTGTTCTATCTAACAGTAACTGCAGAAGACAAACCTATGTCAACTGGCAATAATAATGATTATCATTATACCGAAAGAGAAAAGAGACTTTTAGAGCTATACAAGAATGCAAGAGCACTCGCGACATTGCAAAAGAATTAAGGATGTCTCTTAGGGACATCAGCGTCATTTTAAAAAAGAATCAGACAAGTAATGGGATTGCAGCAATGAATGATGACAATAACAACAAATCTCAAAGTCAAAAGCTACTCAAGCCTACAAACTCTATGACGAAAGAAAAAAGCCTGTAGAGGTGACTGGCCAGATAAGTCTTTCTGAAAGGCAAGCAACTAGGTATTATAAAGAATACTGGATGCTAAATCATCTATACGGATTATATCATGTCTATATGGAAATAGAGCATGCCCTTTTGAAATTATGTAATGTCTTCAAGACAATTATCAATAGTGGTATCGAGAATGCATTATTACTATCATCATTATAATAAATCAGAGGACCATATTTGTCTGGATCCTTTCTTATGGATCCTGTCACGCAAAAGACAGCAAGTCTTAAAAGCTCTTTTCTATTTGATAAAGTATCTGCCACTTTTTCTTCAGCAGTCCTTCTGATGTTATTGTATACTTCATTGTCATTCTCAAACTGTCTTACCCGAGCCTCCTGTTTCATCTTCTTTTGGTATATCTGATGCAAATATGTTACTTGGTTTTGGCATTCAAGGTGAATAGAGTTTAACCTATTGCCAATAACTACTGTTTCATCGATTTGATTCTGAAAATCTTGTTAT
>DATDNG010000223.1:0-7233 GCA_036518375.1 Nitrososphaeraceae archaeon
GGTTCAAACGGCAATGGTGTAATACTAGATTTTAATGCCAAGAATGGAGATACCAAGGCACCTAACTGTAAATTTTCTATTACAGTAAATACTAGAGTGCCACCACTCCCTTGAAGTAGGACTATTAACAGTAGTAGTAGCAGTTAGCATCATGATAGTTTTCTAACTCCTGTGTATTTCACAAATTTCATCACAAATCTTATTTTGGTTATTATTGGATAGGATCCTTGGATTAATTTTTCATGATAATTGCGTTCTTATGTTGTTCATAGCTTTTGTATAGCATCGATAGTGTAGTGTTTAATAATAATATTATGTTGAGAGCAGGCACCCATCAAATACCCATATTTCTTTGAAATGTGTAATGATACTTCATTTTAATCCGAATTTGTCGGTAAATTGGAAATAGATTCATAAACCATGAAAGCTGTACATTATTGTTAAGAATGGTTAGAACTATAACTCCGATGATGAAACGTCAGCTGCTGTTTATAGGATCCAGCCTGGGGATCAGCATGGTATTGACCTACTTCTTTGGCTTTCTCATAGGGATCGCCATAAACATTGCGATCTTCCTTGGACTTATCTTCTACATAAGAAAAAAACAAATGAATGGATTAAAGTCTTTTGGATTTAGCGATGAAAGAGTAGGAGGAGGATATACAAACTCAGGTACTAAACTTCGATATATTTGTCTATCTTGTGCCTCCGAGGTTAGTGGTTCAAAATGTCATAAATGTGGCTCGAAAATGAAGAAGCCACTCTTTTAATTTATGTTCTAAACTTATTTACTACACTTACTACAGATCAGAACTTATTGCGATGATAAAGGACTTCAGGCTTATAGATACAAAATACGGTTATATTCAGCCAAGATGTGTTCAGATAATTTTTTGAACAAAACATCTGACGGTAATACCGAAAATCAAGAAGAAGATGAAAATCAATTAGATGAAATAAAAGAGGATAATATAGAAGCTGCAAGAAAACACGCAGAATCTAAAGATACTGCTACAGGCGCAACAAAAAACTCATAAATGACCAACAACATGATTGCTTCTTCTTTGTGTCTTTCTGGATTCTAAATTGACTCTGGTTTTTATTTTTTCATAACCTGCAACTACCTCTAGTCCACTAAATGACCATAAACTCAGCATTCTCTGTCACCTGTATTTTGAATTCTTTATAGTTCATAAGAATCAGGGTTATCGGCTTGATCATGTTAGTGTCTAAATTGATCCATTCTTTTTTCATATGTATCGGTTATTTTTTGGAGTGCTTGGATTTCCTCCCTCACAGCAACCAAAAATTCATCTACATATCCATAACATTTAATTTTTTTTAGTGTATCAAAAAAATCTCTGTTGTTTGAATCTTCTAGTTCCTTCGCTTTGGAGATGTACGATTCATCAAGTGCTGACATGATCAAACTTTGTTGAATTAGCAGTCGGTTATAACGACTAGAGGCAAAGTACCGCCTGAAAACATTCATCCTTTCGTCAATGCCTATCTTGTCAAGTTCCTCCTGTCCTGGCAATTCGAAATATCGCAAGTTAATCAATCTACTGAAATTGTATTAAACATCTAAATGCAAAGATACATGCGTAATATCTAATTAACATTGGATATCATGGAGAAAGATCCGATATTTATAAACCCTTGGTATCCCATACTCTGGAAGTCATGGATAAATACACTGTAAAACTAAGAGCAATTTAATGACGGCAGATCGTAGATCTTCTATTAAACCGTATGCTATAGGCGAGGATGGATGGCACCGAATTCTGTATTTAATTTGATTGCTTCTCAATTAGAGATTTATTACTGAAGCAGTAATCATTAATGTTGATGTTATCTGCTGGTAGTATCATTATTGAAGGCATTAATCTGACCTACCGCGACCGCCAAAAATTGCTGGCCTAATCTTGTTAAAACATGGATATGTAATATTAATAAAAAATATGGATTTGCTTATAAAGAGGTTAATAACTTTAACATCATATTGACCATAGTGAGTATTTCGCTCAATGGGGAAATCCTTGATGAGATAGACAAATTACAGAATGCACGTGGTTTTTCTGGCAGATCTGAAATTATTCGAGCAGGGATCAGAAATCTGTTGGCCGAAGAGAGAGAAAGGCAAGATCTAAGTGGATTATTACACGCCCTGTTGCTAATTATACACGATGAGAAATCTGACGATCAAGTGACTGAAATGAGACATGACTATGACAAACTAATCAATACGCATTTGCATAGCAAGATTGACGGGGACAGATGCCTTGAAATTTTCCTCATAAAGGGCGATGCAAATGACATTAGAGAGATGACAAAGAAATTTCAGACTAACAAAAAGATGGACCATATAAAATTAATTGCAATGTAAAAATGACTTTATTTTTTACTAGTCCACTTGGGCTAGGCCATGCCACAAGGGATATCGCAATTGCTGATAAACTAAAGCCCATATCTAATGAAATTCTTTTCGTTACAGGTGCAGGCGCATATACTATGATTTCTAAGAAAGGCTATTCAGTGCTTGATCTTTACAAACCTGTAAACTTTGATACAGAATTAGGAAAACTTCAGCATCATTTAAGATGGATGATAAGATATCTTTCATATTATAGAAAATGTAAGAGGATAGCAGAAAGTCTTCTAGCTAAAAATAGTGGCTTGATGATAAGCGACGAGGATTTTGCATCCCTTGCAGTTGCTGAGAAATTAGACCGTAAACGAATTCTTGTTACAGACATATTAGAGACTCACTTTACTCGTCGTTTCGGATCGATAATCGAAAGAAGAACAAATAAAATAATGCGTAGAATAATAGACAAATGCACTCATGTCATTATCCCTTGTTATGGGGATAATAAAGATAATTTTGTGTATGTTGGGCCTATAGTTAGAGAAGTTCATGCTGATAGAATTACTCTACGTAAAAGATTCGGATTTAACAAAAAAACGATCATACTCAGTACTGGTGGGACGGATGCAGGAAAATATCTCATTGACAAGTCGATAGAAGCATATAGAAAACTTAGAAAAAAAATGGACATAGATCTTGTAATTGTCCCGGGACCGATATTAGAATTGGCAGATGCTCATGATTTTCGTAATATAGGATTTGTAGATAACTTGCATGAATATATCTATGCTTCAGATCTCGTAATCTCTCTTGCAGGACGATCAACTATGGATGAATCAATAGCATACGGTGTACCCGGAATATTTATCCCGATAAAGAATCATTTTGAACAGGAAGAATGTGCAAAGAGACTGGGCTATAACTATAGAGATATTTCTAGGATTGATACTCTTATCGAGGAAAAATTATCTTCAGAGGGGAATACAATAGGAAATAATAATAATGGTGCAGAAAAAGCTGCTAAATTAATTTTGAAACTGCTTTGACCTTATATGTATGGACTATGCGTGATAGTAACATCAAATATAGCTCCAGAACCTTGCATTCTTGTTTGTAAACCATCATCTACCATATTATTTCTCTTTATATCCTCGAGTCTTATTCAATAACATTATTGACTATGTCAAGAACATTAACAATGAATTATCAGTAGTGAATATAAGGTATTATAGGGAAAACTTGCAGAGTCATCGCTAAAACATTAACTTCCACTGATCCGAAACAAGATAATGATGTTGTTGCTTATATGCGTGCCTTG
This sequence comes from Nitrososphaeraceae archaeon, assembly GCA_036518375.1. Classification (GTDB taxonomy): domain Archaea; phylum Thermoproteota; class Nitrososphaeria; order Nitrososphaerales; family Nitrososphaeraceae; genus Nitrososphaera_A. The sequence goes on from DATDNG010000223.1 coordinate 3,687, forward strand.
ATACGAATTTTTACATTTGACAAAGCATGCCCTTAATGATAGTTTGGTAGAAGAACCAAAGTTAACATACTAAACTCCAACTTTCATTTTAATGCAGAGACGGTTTGTGAAACAAGTATCTCAAGATATGTAACCATTAAAATTAGAAAGCCAACACGTTGTAGGTCGATGAGTAATGATAATAGTAACATAGTGCGTTCTCTTTGTCTTGAGCCTATCATTAATCCCTTGTCAGACTGTCTTTCAAAAAGCTTCATTTATAATAATTCATGATATATTATTATAGTATGAATAACAAAGCGAAGGTTCCTAAAATATATGATCTCATACTTGCATTCTTCATAATCACGATCTGTATACTAGGATCACAGCTGCTCTTTCAGCATATTAGAGGGGAGCTGGAGCATCAAAAAGGAAACAATACTTCCTCTACTATTACACACTCTCCTTCTTCCACCAATAACACACCGTCGAGCTCAATATCGGTACCATTGTCAAAAGGATATGTACATGGAAAAACAGCACTTTTTATAGCAACTGATGCATCAGATAACCAAGTTGCTGAATCTATAACAAAAAACACCGGTTTTAAGGTAAATTTCGCCCCCGATTTGGCATTGACTCCAGACTCTGCTCGTCAGCAAGGTTATGATTTTGTTAACGGAATCAAGACAAGTGGATCTCCTATGGGATTTCAACTAGGTATTGCCAGTGCATTGCCAGGAGAAAAAGGGTATAGTCCATTATATCAGATAAACTTTGTAAAATGGAATGCTAATGCGACTCCTAGGATATTAAAGTCTACAGCTGAATTAATGAATGCCCAAAAGAATCGAGAACTAGACATATCTAAGACAAATATCGTGATAAACAGCCCAGCGATCATGATTAATGGGAAATGATGATGCCATCATGATATATTCAAAAGACTGATGAGAGGCCAGTTAAATTAAATCATTAGCTAACAACTATAGATATGATCAAGCATTTATTAGCAGAACTTACCCGGATCAAAGAATTCTGATCATGCGTGTCATGGCCGCAAAAGCATTTGAAATAAAATTGACATTATAAGGAGAATTTGTTAGTAGTACCATCCTTGCTAAAGGAGGTATGATATCAACTAAAGTAGATCCAGCAGTGAATTGGTTACTGCTGTCATTATGAATTTAAATCTCATATAATGGATATTACAATAGATTTGTCATTTGAATTGAATTACTTCCAAAAAAAGGAAGACTCATCGTGATGATGGATAGCAGTTGATATCCAATTGCATCAATATGTCACTGATAATAACTATAATCAATCCCAACCAGCTATATCTTTTTCTGCAATTATTTTTGTAGGCTTTATTAGTACAAGTACTTCACCTTCGGTACTATTTCTTTTGCCATAGGCATTTGCATTACTTTTTCCCACATATCGTTCTGCTATTTTAGTTGCCCATTTAAAAAGCTCGTTCTGGCCACAATGATGTATTTTTGCAATGCCATATATCATTACAAATGAAAACGGCGGTTTTTGGTCATCCACACAGATACATACCCTGTTATCACGTTGGATGTTTTTTGCTTTGGCTGACGTACTATTAGTAGTAAAAATAATGTTGGTCTTATCATTATTATTATCTATTATAAACCAAATTGGAACAAGGTGGGGACCCCCATCTTTTTTAACTGTCGCCAGCTTTCCTGTTAATGTACCTCGCATTAGGAACACCTTGATTTCTTTTTTGGACATTTGTGTCATTATTGTTATTCTTAGATTAGCTTAGATATAACAATAAAAGATTGGTTTACCTTCATTTATCTATGACGTTTGTGGTATTTGTCTTACAGTGGAACTTAGAACCCTTCAAAATTATTCTCTTGCAGAAAATAATAGAGCAAAAAAGTAATACTTCATAAGAATATCTTGGCTATTTCATTTAGTCCTCAAAAGAAAACCTTAGAACAATATCAGATATGTAAGCTATATGATCATTAGGTAATTTTATTGAATGTATACACCGATATTGCCGTGGAATCAAAGTGACAATATCGGTGCTAAAAGTAGGGGTCCTGACATAGTGTACTGCAACTTTCATTTCTTAATCCCAATGGAAAACTTTAGAACAATCCTATGCGTATACTTCTTTATCATTAATGCTAGTCAAAGTAAACTCTATTGATATCATTAAAAACAAGGCTAAAGTTACTCAGCTTGACATAGATGACTATGGTTCTGTAATCCCATTAAAGGATCTAGAACTTAACATATCGACGGACGATGATTCGCTCATTCGAATATTAAAGGATTCTTCTTATGCAGCTATTTTTACTGAAAATGAAACTGAGGATAGCAACGACACAATAATTCTAGCCAATGGAATGACAAGTGAGGAACTTAATAAAGAGAAAAGCAAGATCATAGATAAAGCAGCAGATAAGAAATAATAATAATAATTTGCTATTTATGTACATAAATCATAGATACAACAGAGTCAGAATTAGAGATTGTTAGTGAAAAAGTTTTCCCAAATTTATGGTTGTTTTACTAATGTCAAGTTTCACAATAAACGAGTTGGACATTGATGCTGGGTGAAAGATAGTAGTATGAAGAGCAAAGGATGAATATATGATAGCCTTAATTTTATGGATTAGACGTATTGAACAGCATGAGCAAGATCATAGTCGTTATCTGAGGTGTCATCCTAAATAGCAATTCTGGAGCTATTCTATTGACAGATTTATACACAAAGACTAAACAATATTTCTGCATTGTTGCAGAACCATGTATAAAGCACAATACCACACGCACATCTTTGTAGATTATCAACGTTCTGGAATCTGTTTACGGAATGCATGAACTATTCTATAAAATTGTAATAGTATTTTAAACCTTTTTTTATTATAAGTAACAATAATGAACCTTTTATGCAATGTCTATTAAATCATACAGCTGCTATAGTTTTAGCGTATGACAGACATTGCGAAAAAGATAAAAAATGCAAGTCAGGATATCGAAGCAAAAGCAAAGACAGAAGAAGATCACGCTAAAGGAAAACCAAGCTCTGAGACGCTTAACAAGGCCAAGGTAAAAACAAGAGATGCTTTGACTTAGACATATAGAAATTTATCTCTTTTTTATTTTGCTTTTGTTCAATTTTCTTTATTCTATTTATTCTATATTAAATATGTAACATGAGTTCCAACCTCGCACATTATTTATTTCATTCCGACTAAGCATAAAGCTTCATTATAAATTCTTACCACAACCGTTATTATTAGTGTCGTAAGCATATGTTCTTCCTCCTATATATTTCAATGACCAAGTAATGTAGAGGTTGATCCTATACCATCACTCCAAATCAACAATTGCACACGGAAATATGGAAAGATGGTCATGGTTACAGCTACATTAGCTTGCTCTCGGTCAATACGACTTTCGATTAACATTCTCAGTTAACATGGTTAATCAGCGTTTATTGCTTCTGTTAACCATATAAATCAATATACTTCAATTATGCAAATTCCAATTGGCTGTTCCGTATGCAAAAATAATG
>DATDNG010000224.1:0-3204 GCA_036518375.1 Nitrososphaeraceae archaeon
AATTTGATGAAGCAGCCAGTAATGACAATAACGCTATATTATTCATATCAGAGTTTTGCGAACTGTGACTTCGCAGGGGTAATAGTCTTAACAAGTCATTAAATTCAGCTATCATGTTCGTCATTTCGTCTCTATTTTGAGATGATGATGCCCTGTTGCTCTTTGTTGTTGAATACACACTGTTAGGATAATAATCTGTTTTATAGACATGGGCAGGGATATTGCGAAGGCTATCATCCCTTTTAGCCGAGTGAGTTGCTGCAGGCTCAAGTTGACCGCGCATAGCACCATAACTAGAATTAAATGATCCTGCTGCTGTTCGTATTGGCTCTCCTATTCCATTATGTCTTCTGTGGATATGTACTTTAAGGTTCCAATGCCTTGTAGAAGCTTGCGAACAAAAAGGGCAGGACCATCTTTTAATCTTCATTTTAGATGTTACCTCCAACAAGGTGTTTTTGTTGCATTCTCTTGACTGCAGTATCTTTTGCAGTAACTGCAGTAACTGCAGTAGTTGATGATATCGAAGTATTCATAAACCATATTAAATGATTTATGTTTAAAATAAAAAAGCGGTCAGGAAATTAGATATACAATGATGACATACAAGGCTATATAACAAATCATTAATACTTTCTTCTAGTATTTTCAAACTATCTCGAGTTTCAGTAACCAATTAAGCAGGAAGACTAAATGAAAACGTTGCACCTTTTCCCTCTTTATTATTCTCAGCCCATATCTTGCCGCCATGAGCGTCTATTATTCCCTTACATATATACAATCCAAGTCCAGTGCCTTTCTCAGATTTAGTAACAAATTTTGAAAATAGTTTGGGTATGATATCTTCTGCAATACCTATTCCTGTATCCTTTACTCTTACTATCAATTGACTCTGTTTATTATTACCATAATAATTATCTGTTTCAACTGTGACAGTTATTGTTCCCTGTTTTGTAAATTTGAGTGAGTTGTTCACGAGGTTGGATATTACTTGTTTGATTCTATTCTGATCTGCCACTATATTCAAAAATTGTAGATCCTCTGATGCAGAGAAGGAAATAATTACATCGGGAGAGGATTTGCTGAATACAGTAGAAGATGAATAGTCTTGGACCACTTCTCTTATAGTCTTGACAAAACTAAAACTCTGCTTATTGAGCTTTAATGATTTGGCTTCAATTCTGGTGATGTCAAGTATGTCTTCAGCTAAATGGTGAAGTCTCCTTGCATTCTTTATTATAACATTAACATATTCTACCGTCTCATTTCCTACTTTTCGACTCAAAATTTCTGATAAACCCAAAATAGGTTGTATTGGAGTACGCAGCTCATGAGCAGCAATATTAATGAACTCTTTTTGAGCCATACTATTAATCAAGAGCTCTTCACGTAATTGGCTATGTTTCCATAAACTCTCAAATATTGAAACATAAGACAACACGGTTGATTTGCTGTTTGAATACGCAGCCAGCCCTATTTCTTGCTCGGAGCTTCCTTTTGTATCATCCTTTAGCGCTATTACAAGTGAATATGTCCTGTCTACTACTAGAATAGTAACTCTTGTTTGAATAACTTGTTCAATATTTCGTACCTGTATTACACTCAGCCGCTCTAGCTTCTGAACAGTATCTGTTATTTTGTCATCTATTGGTACAAGGATTCTAATCTGTGTTTTGTATTTGATTGCCTGCTTAACAATCAGATCTATACCTCCTGAGTTTATCTCACGAAGCAACGCATTTGAAGCATGAAAGATTATTAGAATTTCGTCTTTGGCAGATCTAAGAAGTTTATGTTCAGTTTCAACTATCTCATGTGGTTCTTTGATAGTTTGAAGTATCTCTGGCTGTATTCCTTTTTCTAACTCTTTAAATCTGGCATGAGCTGGGATTGCTTGACGCCAAAGGTTCTCAAACATAAAGATATGTGCTTCTGTCATCTCCTTCTGAGTACAGAATAGAGCATCATTCACAGGTTCTCCTAATTTATCTACAAAATCTGTAATGAGTAGCTCTTTGCTATCAAGAATAGTAAAGTTGCCCTTGACGCCATCCATATGACGTATCTCTATATGTTCTATCTCTTCTAGTAGTTTCTTGCAGTATTCTAGGTTTTCGTTCCTTATGTCAGTAAGCAATCTAACTTTGATTTCTTTATTGTCTATTTCGAAATTCGATGTCCAAATATGTGCAATCTTCCTAATTCTTATAGGCCCGTTGAGATCATAACATACGTCTATACTCTTTCTGAGAGACTTTGCACATGAAACGTAAAGATTCAAGATATTCTCTGCTCCATTTACAATCTTTACTTTTTGATTTGGTGCGTAGGACTCGCTTTGTAAATACATGTCAGTAGCCTATTAGCATTGACATATGACTAACGTTCTAGTAATGAATTTGTTAGTGTTATGTGGAAGGTTGTTGGCCACTAAGAAGTTAGTTATCAAACTCTCTGAGATGGCCAATAAATGAATAAACAACATATATTCATTGTTTTGGTTCTTGATGTTGTTCACGACTTGTATTTCCTATTTTTTTAACTACCGTCTACGACTTGTATTATACCTTTCATCGTTGTAGGATGGTATAAGCAGTGATATTCTAATACACCAGTTGTGCCAGGTTTAAATGACAATTGGCTAGAACTGCCAGATGCTATATTCCCGCTTGTTGCAAGTTGGTTTCCATTTGGATCGTCTATAACTAATTGATGTATAGCATCTGTTGGATTTTGGAGCTGTATAGTTTTGCTAGTGCCTACGTTGAAATTCATGGTTGGGTTTATTACTCCATTGGCAGTATTTACCCATCTGTATCCTGAAGGTAGTTCTTTAGCTGATAACTGAATTGTACCTGGAATTGGTGGTTGTTGTTGTTGCTTAATTTGTGATGATGCTGCCGAGTTTGTTGTATCTAGAGTATTATCCGGCGTTGTATCTCTGCCACCACCACTACTATTCTTAGCATCTGCTATTTGCGTGTGATATCCATTATATAAACTCGATACTACACCAAATAACATTGCCGCTGATAGTACTGATATTAGTACTATGGTTTGAAGCCTTGATATTGAACTCTTCATAGTGAAGTTACCAGACTGCTGTTATTTAGTCTGGACGTCCACATGAAAGATCAAAAATTGCCATATGTACTACTATGTAGCACATCTTATATTGTTAGTGGACATCCAGAATATAGCATT
>DATDNG010000225.1:0-5539 GCA_036518375.1 Nitrososphaeraceae archaeon
CCCACTTCAAGATGCTGAGCTACTAGAGAAAAGCTACAAACAAAAGGGCTATTTGACTACAGAGGAAATGATTCAAGTTTTGAGAAAGAAGACTGAACACCTCAGAAAGTTCGGTTAGGTTCGACAAATGTTTATACTCAACTTTTGTTTAATGTCGGTCAAATGATATATCTGGGTCTGGTCGACCTACTATATTACTAAATATTTGTTTTTACTCATAAAAAGGTATTTGCACATGAATTGCAGGATTCTTGCCAGCGCTGTGGAAAAGATGGATATGATGCCATGCAGTAAACATCTCATGATTAACTGGTTAATAGCTCTACTGAAAAAAGGAACGCCTTCTTAGGGCTGTCCAGCGTTTTTCCAGCTTGATATCCAATCAGTTGCAATTTCTTTCTGCGCGTCAGATAAGCTCATTGCGCCATTACATACTTGCTTATGAAGATAGTTTTCAAATCTGTCTTTTATATGAAAGTTATACTGCACATATCCTGGTTCAGGCCAAAGATTTCTTACATCAGTGGGATTTCCACCTATTTCAAGTGATATCAAATGATCAAGCTCATAATTTGAACGAGAATCGGTAAATCCATAAGACTGCATGAGCTTTATTTTTAAAGGCGTAGTATAGCTTACAGGAGGTCTTATCGTTCTACTGTATCCTGGAACACAGATAGTGTTCTTAATATTGTGCTGAGTTACAGATAGATTGGTAGCTCCTGGTGTGCATTTTGGATCTGGTAGGCCTCCGATAAGGATGTGACATGCAGATGGTATTGCTGTTGAACTAGACAATGTTGGTAGTGCCGATGATGCTGCGGATGTATTATTTGCATTCTGCTGTGTTTTGGTTGTTGGTTGTGTACTTGACTGTTTAGGGGTTTTATGAAATAATCCACCAAATAGTTTGTTGAGAGCGCCATTTAAAGAAAAAGCGCTTGCATTTTGAAAATAAGACAATATTAGTATATTAATAGCACTTGTTGCCACTATTACTCCGATTATTAAGATAGTTTTTGTCTTAATACTTAACATCCTTTTCTGTTAAACAGCCATGGCTATTAAATTATTTATTAGTTATAAAAATTGTCACAGGGGCCAAATAGCAGGCAATACAAATTTGAATCGGACTGATTGTTGTTTATCAAAACATGAATACATTAATATTTGATAGAAACATCTATGAGACAATGATAACTAACATTCTTATAAAAAAAGGAGATGAAAGAATCACTAAAACAAGCACATCATTTGACAGGGAGTCCATTTATTCATTGGTGGATAAGCCCTATTATGTGGACGAGCTGCATTACAAGGTAGATAACTGAAGAACGTTTCTGAGATTTCATAATAAAAATATAAATTTTTTATTTTTTAAATATGCTTCTATGAATAATTGTTTATGCGTTTGTTTATAAGTAGTAGTCACTCGGAAAGAAAAAATAAAAAGTAGAGTTCACTCGCTAGTTTTGCCTGTCGCACTATTTGGTTGCGTTCATGGCTCCGCCGCTAGTCGCGTTGCCGCCAGTTGCGTTCATGGCTCCGCCGCCGCTAGTTGCGTTCATGGCTCCGCCGCCGCTAGTTGCATTTTGTGCTGAAGCTTCTGTTACAAAGCTAATAGCAAAGAAGGATGCAACGATAACAGCAGCAACGACCATCATGGATAGTGCTGTCTCACGCTTGTTAAACATCAAAGCATTTGGATGGATATAGCATTTATAAATTTCTAAGATATTTTCTAATAAAATATTCGAATATAAATATCTATAGTTACATATTATAATTTGATACTGTATGGATTATATACGAGTCAGAATATAGTTCAGATTAATATAGAATCTTGTATCAGTTGGTTTATTTTACACTGTTCTTCGAATGCCATACATGTCTGAATAGATGCCTGAGCATCCTGCTGTTATTATGACTCTAGACATCGCGTACATTTCTATACTTGAATAGCACTAATGTAGGAAATAAGCCAAGCCTGCTGTTTATCTCTTTATTGAAATGATTATAGGTATTCATAGTCGTACGTTACAAATGACCGTATGTTACAAATGATCTCAGTTGTGTGGTGGTTGTTAGGACAGTTATTAGATCGCATTTATATGATGATGTATAATCACTGGCACGGATTTTTTGGATCTAGTGTTCTTCTAGTAAGTAAAAGCCAATTCAGTAATATTATCGGAATAGACTGGCTGGTTACCTTTGGGCTATTAGCAGCAGCCATCATGGCTTTAGTTGCTGTTGACAAAATAGTATTAAAATTAATGAAATAACGGTGAATTACAACGTTGAATCAAATAATAATAAATTCTTCATCTGCATTCCGCAGATAGTCATGGTATGTTCTTAACCAATCTGTCAATTATAACATGCGTTCTGTCGTTATATTCATGTATTGTTCTTTATCCAGGATTTATTATAAAAACACTTGCCAGTTTTCTGGACAAAAAACGTAATAGATTCAGTTTATTTGATCAAATATCAACATAGATCATTCAAAATTCAGATATAATTCCTTTTATCTAAATATCTGGGTTGTCATTGTTAATTGAATCATGCTTACTAACATCTTTCGTTTTACCTACAAACATCCATCCTATATTTTATTATCATTGAATCTTGCTCAAAGCTCTCGTTTTGCGTTAGCAGAAAGCAGCTCTTATAGACATATCTATGGTGAGCCATATAAATTCAAGCTTGTTGCGAAATATACAAGCTGCTATTGCTATGTCCAGAAAAAGAACAATGACAAGCCGTCACTAGAATAAAGAATTAAGTTATAATGTTAGTTTCGCCTTTATTAAGACATAGTCGATAATTCCTTTTTCAGAAATTTCCTTCATTTTCAAGGCTGATCTGTAGATGAGGTTCTCAACTATGTCGTATAGAATATTATAAACATATGGAGGAGAGGAAGATGAGGTTCGACTCCAGTTCAAAATCGCACTTTTGATTATTCGCCTATTCTTCACATAGTAATCAGTCAAAGGAGCATATACATGCGATCCAATATATTGGATATCAATAATTTCAAATCCTTCGTCATTAAGAGTTAATCCAACACTTTTTAATTCATAATGTTCTGAGGCCCAGGTAAAAGTAAGAATACCTAGTTTTTTAAATTGCTGTGTTGATGATGGCGGTTTATTAGTAGTTGTAACAGGAATGGCCATGACAAGTAGCCCGTTGTAATTTAGAATTCTTTTTGATTCTTGAATGAATTGAAATAATGGTCTAAAATGTTGTGCTGATTCTAAAGCAATTACCCTATCCATACATTTCTCCTTAAATGGTAAAACTTTGGCAGCAGCATTTACTAATGATATATTGTTATCAACGGTATTCTTGAGATAAACTGTCTGTGCTGTTCTCTCTTGGGATTTTGCAATATGATTATTATTGCTATCTTTATTGTTAATTATATTCGTGGCAGTTTTTAGTTGTAGAAGATTAATATTCAAACATATAATATTGAGGTAACTGTAAAGTGACTTCCAATGGATTGCTGGTGCCGAAAACCCGCTCCCGACATCTAATACATTTTTTGCAGATTTCAAATTAGCAAATTCTGCTACTAATGTACATAATTCTTTTTGTGCTTGCACAGGATCCTCAGTCTTTTTGGTCCAATATCCACAGTTGAGCATACTGCTACCTCCGGTTGCCCGACAAATATATGGGCTAAAAAAATTATAACAATTGACGATATCAGCCTCATCCCTCCTCAAAATCCACAATAGAGGTTGAAGTGGATTTATTTTTATCAATCTTTGATGCTTGAATTTGGAATAATATGGTATATAATGATTGTATAGAGTCATTCAAACGATGTAATTTAGTATATTACACGATATCGATTTTCATATATAATATACTGATATTAGTCTAGTTCATCACGTCTATGATCCACGGCTCAGCAATTCAACAAGTGGAATTACACACAAAATGATCACTTTTGACAGCACCGTTACTTATTATGATATCAGGTGATGGACCTGTTCATTGTTGGTAGTGCGTTCCATCAAGGAAGTACTTCCCTGTTTTCGAGAGCTAAAAGTTCCTTAACCATTAAGGCTGAAGTAGTAGCTGATACTCTTGAAGCTTGGTAAACTTAGGCTATTTTGTTATGTTTGTTACCGGAGAAAGCGTACAATCAAATAAAATTATAAAAAACCTGAAAAAGCTTCCTAGTGTCCAATCTCAATTGTTGTCAAAATTGTAGCTGTTCACATTCCTAAGAATATTATCTTCCATTATTCCCATAGTCCACACCAGCGTCAGCTAATCTTGGGACAGATACTCCTTCGGTAGTACTTGTCTTATGGCTGTGACTATATGAATGACTATATCTTACATTGTTGCCGTTATTTGAATGACTGTAACTTACATTGTTGCCGTTATTGTTGTTGGTAAACACCTGATAATAACATGTGTTAACTTCATCTCTAGAAGGCTCTGGCTTGCTCCCACCTGTGTGACCTGTTTTCTTTATACAGCTGTAGAATTGTTGGATCTGTTTGTCAAGATGACTATCTCCTGTCTGTATAGGAATAAGGGGAACTGCACCTGTACTTTTGCCAGCTGCATCTGTACTAGTGCCAAGCTGACTGTTACTCTTGACAGCCGAAACCGGGACTGCTATGCTGCTCGCAGTGGCAATAGCCAATGCGAATATAATACCAAGAATTACCAAGTGTACTTTTCCATTCATTGGAACGAAAGTAAAATCATAATTTATAAGAGATCGGAGTCAATCATGGATGTCCTTGTACTTACCGATCGATAACAACACATCATTCTAAAAGAAGTTTAGTAAAAATGAACAATGCGTTATTGACATTGAAGCTAATGCTGTGCAGATGAAGGGTCAGTATGGGAGGTAACCTGCTCTAAATCAAATCATTAACGAAAATCATACGACGGTTGTAATGTAGCTATGGGTATATTTTACTGAACATATCATCCTCTCTATTCTATTGAAATTGGTTGGTGAAATTGCTTATGATTGATCGGTCAAGAATGCAGGGCACTTGATGGGACACTAAAGTTCTAATGTTCTTTATTATTAAATTGACTCTTTATCATAAAGTCTAAAATACCCAACTAGTATTCTGGTCAACAATGAAATGTGATAACTATGGAGAAACTAAAGATGAACATACGACAATGTTATCATGGGAGATAGAAATGCCTTCGTGCAGTTGGAGGATCTTCGAACAACTACATCTAAGCGAACCATACTTACAAATCAAGCATTTTGTACACTTTACGCGATTCGTAATTAGTCAAAGGTGTGATTAAAATCATATATAACGAAAACCATAAAAATAGATATCGTGACGCTATAAGAATCTGGATACCTTTGAGCGCTGCTGGTGCATTAATTTCTTTTGTAGTCGCTTTAGTAATGCACGTTCCATTAAGACAAATGATATTTGCTATGATCTTTACTGCTGCATTGATTTTTAGTGGATACATCTTTAGATCATTTGGGAGAGACAAAGAAAAATATAAAAGATGAAATATA
>DATDNG010000226.1:0-3586 GCA_036518375.1 Nitrososphaeraceae archaeon
TATGCTCTATAACAGAGAAGAAGACAGATGGTATTGTATCCTAGATGCTCCAAGTAAAGAAGCAGTTGAAAAGCATCATCAGAAAGCTGGTATCACCTGCGAATGGATTACAGAAGTAAAAACAACGGCTTAGGGAAGATACTAAGCCTATATACAAAAATAGAAAAGCTCTTACCATGAATTGATGCAATAGGAATACCAAGGGTTTGTTGTAATACCGTTAAACAAAAAGCTCTAAAATATATCTCACGGTAGAGAAAATGTATCTCACGGTAGAGATGCACACAATATAAATTAGCGTATCATACAGAAGGGCACTGAATTGGGTGAAGAAGTATGTCCTACATGCTACAAGTTTCTTCAGTCAATATATGACAGAAAGAGGATGAAAAATGTTAAACAGATTGTGGTCAACGGCAATACATCAGATAATAAAATCAGAGAATGCAAGAGCCTTTATCATAAGAAATTGACTGACAGATTCAAATCTTCATTTTAGAAACTACAATTGGTTCAAATAATCAGGCAATATCTAATGGAATGACATTAGAAGAATAGCTATGCAAGTCGTAGCTTAACAGCCAAAGAATGAAGACACGGAAAAGAACTCGTGGAAATTGAAAGCGCTGTCAATTTATGATGTAGAACATTGAAATTTTGAACCTAAAGATAGAAAATCACAATGATAAATAAACTGCATAATGGGCAAAGTCGTTGAACTTGACAATCAATCAGAAAAAGATGGTTTATAGGACAAGTACATCAGAATAAGAAATTAAGGGAAAAAGAGCTCCATCTGAGTCGCTGCTGTTGACTTTGTGGAACATGATAGGTATATTTTGCAAACTTTTAAGACATCTAAATGGAAGTAACCACTGTCATGCAGTTAAAATGACTCTTGTCCTGCCTCTTGGCAGTCTTGGGTTCATACTTATATGTACTCAATACTGAGTAAATAACTACTATACAAATGTATCTTCACAAAAAGCTTTAATGTATATACTTATATACATAGACCTTTCAATGAGATATGTAAATCTAACATGGCCTCCCAAACCAGAACGAAATTATATAAAGTTGAATCTAAATCTGCGAAAACTGGAGTAAAAACCTATAGACATTCAATTTTTCTAGAAAAGGCTTTTGTAGAAGATAGTTTATTTCCTTTCAAAGCTGGTGAAAATTTGATTGTAAGGATAGACAAAAATAGATTAATCGTTACAAAGTTCAAAGACCAAAGTTGAGTCACATGTGCAGGCTTGTTAGGAGTTTGATTTATAATAATATTATAATACCAGCACTTTATTCTTGTATTGGATATATCTGTCTGCTTAGCGGTAGGCTAAATGCAAATGTTGCTCCTATTCCATCATTATTAGTCAAAGCCCATATTTTACCACCATGAGCTTCTACAATACTTTTAGAAATAAATAACCCCAATCCAGTGCCACCTGTTTCAGACTTCGTAGCGAATTTTGTAAATAACCTTGGATATATCTGAGGATCTATGCCCTGACCGGTATCTTTGATACTAATAATAACATGATTATCTTTCTTTTGAATTGACACAGATATAGTTCCTTTCTTGGTAAACTTAATAGCATTATTTAACAAATTGGCAAAAAGCTGATTAAGCCTATTTCTATCTCCTTCCACCAGAATAGTATCACCTTGTTTAAGCGTGTACATGAATTTCAACTTACTATCAGTCTTTTCAATTTCGTTTTTGTAATCCTGTACAGTAGTTGATATCAGATCATTTAGATTGAACCGCTCTATGTTTAATTTTAGTGATTGGCTTTCGATTCTCGTAACATCCAAAATATCTTCTGTTAACCTTTGTAACCTTTTTGCATTTCTGACAATAGTATTGAGCATCAACAAATCCTCTTGCAGCTTGTTTTTGTTGTTGATTTGGTTGTGTGTAAGGGCAGTAATAGTATTCTCTTCAACTTGTTTTCTAGAAAGAAGCATCTCACTTAATCCAATTATCTGCTGCATGGGTGTCCTAAGCTCGTGAGCTGCTACGTCAATGAATTCCTTTTGCATCTTATCGTGAATTTTTAATTGTTCATATAATTCACTTTGAATCCATAGACTTTCAAATATTGAAGCATAGGAAATGACAGTTGATTTGCTGTTGGAATAAGTTGCCAACCCTATTGCTTCGTATGAAGTTTCTCTAGTATCATCCTTCAATTCTATAGCTAAAGAGAATTTTCTATCTACTACCATGATTGAGACTTTGCTCTGCAATGATTCTCCGATGAATCTAGTCTCAATTCTTTTATGTTGCGATATTTTTTGTATTATTTCATTTTTGAAAGACTTGCGCAATGGTGTAAGAATTTTAATTTTTATACCTCGTTCCGCTGCTTCTTCTAGTAATTCGATTATTCCAGCATGAGCTTGACGAAGGAAAGCACTAGATGTAGAGAATATTATCAAAATTTCTTCCATAGCCGATTTTATAAGCTCAAATCCAGTCATCTGTATTTCAACAGGATCTCGAATAGTCTCTATAACTTCCGGTTTTATTCCCTCCTCAATCTCTTTGACTTTCTGTTCAGCGGGTATAGCTTTTTTCCAAAAAGTATCAAAAATGTATCTTCCTTGTTCTACAACCTCTTTAGCATTGCTATAAAATACCTGTGTTAGTAGTTGCCCTTCACGTAATACAGTGGTAGTCATATATTCTGATTCACTTATTGCTATACCTCCTGTAAATCCCTCGAGGTGTCGAAATTCATCAACTATTGCCATCAGTTCTTTGCAGTAACGGATGTTATCCTTTGTAATTTCTGTGATGAATCTTATTTTTACACCTCTCCTCTTGGCCTCAATATAATTATCCTTATATACATAAGGAAAATCTATGATTACAGATGGACCATTTTTATCACCAAACAAGTCCATTGATTTCTTTGCATTTTGCATGAACTGAATTCCTCTACTGACTGTATTTTCTATACCGTACAATACCTCAGTTTTCTCTTCCTTTTCTTCAGAACCGTTCATAGCTGTCAAGCCAAGAAGTACAAATGCAATTAAAGAGTCCTATTATATAAAGCACAGTCGCATGGCTTTTATAGTTTTGACTATGCGGTAAGTCTTGACAAGTCTTCATACAAGGTATTTTCTTGGCATATGTTAGGATATATTTCGGTGGATTAATCCTCATTGGGGCAATTTAATGATTGAAAGGCAAGTATTACAAATCAAAGGTATAGTCGAGCAGGGATAGAGCCCCATGCACTACGATTGAAATGGATTGTTAAGCATCATCATATGGAAGGTGAGCAATCTCGAGATATTCAGATTTCAGAAATCTTTTTTCAAGAACATGACTGATTTGTTCAGTTGGATGATCTTCCTGCGAATTAGATTGCATTAGGTTATGGTATGTGTTGGTAACTAACGGAACGACAGCGCACATGTAGATAATGAATATAGACTTTAAGAAAAGAGACTTTAGAAAAATATTATTATCTTCTTGCCAGCTATTTTAATAAGATAGAAGATTTGTTAAAATGACAACGTCTAGAATGAATTCTCTCAATACATATTCATTACCTGTACCAAAGAA
>DATDNG010000227.1:0-2955 GCA_036518375.1 Nitrososphaeraceae archaeon
GGTTGTACTTCTTTAACTAAATGCAGCCACTCCAAATCATTTAAGTGCTTCCTTACCTCAACATCCGCAAGTCCGCTACGTGTGATTATGTCAGTCTCAAGGACATCTTTCTTAACGTCCTTCTCTGCCAGGTCTGCAACGATGCCTAGGATTTTCTTTAGCTCAGGCTTCATTTATCAGTATCATCTCACGTCAAGATTGAGGATTTAAAGCTATTTCTAAATCAAACCATGAATGTTTCCCTGTTATTGGCTGTTATCATTGCATACTTTTACTGAACTAGTACAAGCGATAAATGAGATTGTAATGGCTAGTCAGTTTATGTCATAAAATCTGAAACAAAGAATACTTTGGTAAGTACTCACTAACAGACATATACCCTGCTTATCATGAGGAAAAATAAAGAGTTTAAAGATACTGCTTGCAGCCTCGCAGCTACTTCTCATTCCAATCAATTATATTCTCATTGAGTGGCGGTAGAGGACCTGAAAAGTCTATTCCAAATGCTTTCTTTGCAAATTCGCGAAACTTTATAGCCCATGGATGATTTGAAGTAGCAAACTCTTTTAGAGTATTAGCAGGGTCGTTTGTCTCTATACTTATTACTTCAAGATCAGGAGCCCCGCTACTACCTAGTGGACTCCGTTGAATCCAAACCTGTTCGTGAGAGATACCTGCAGTTCTGTAGAAATCGTCATGTTCTTTACCATGACCATTTTCCTGTACGAACTTCTTTGCTAGTTCTGCTCCTTCTGGGAGATAAGGTAATACAAAACAATAGTTTACCATTTCGAATACAGATCTAATACAAACTGAATATAAATATCCCCTGGTAGATTGACCGATCTATAGAAGCTGCGATAGAGACTACTGATAATAGCTAATGAGTTTATGTCATAAAATCTGAAAGGATACTTTGCTTCGGATCTTGTGATTGTCACTCTATTCGCACCCGTTCGGCATGTCCAGGTACTGGCTCATCCAACGGGTGGCCCAGGTAGCTTGGGCCCTGCAAAGAATTCTTCTGTGCGGTAGTCGTAGAACCAATCCTCCCCAGTGCTCGAAGCTTGTGATAAAAGGATGACCTGTAGTAGCGTTGTGCTTTGAGGCATGTTGGTTTGGCGAGTTATCGCAGCAGCCGATGTGCCCGCATTCGGTAGTATTTATCTGGCCTTAATCCTTCCATACATCCATAATCCTACACCGACAATTATTGCCAAAATGATTATACCAACAATAAAGGATGCAACCACCTTTATGAGAAACACTGCTATTGCAATTATTACTATCAATGCAATTATCCCTACAATTATAAACCCGATTGTTCCTGCTAAACCCAAATAAATACTACCACCATGAATAGGTAATAATACTATGTATACTACAAAGCATTTTTGTATGAAATGTAGCTAGATTGGTAATAGTAGATTTGACACAATGAGATATGTGTAGTTAAGAAAATTAACGATAATATATTCTGCACTTGAAGCGCTGTAAAGTTGTAAGTAGCAACATATCTGGTACTTAGCCAATCACCCATTTCCTTCCATTGATCTTTGTAGATGTGATCTGGTCTAGATGGCTTAAGAACTACATAAGAGAAGGTAAAGTAAAATCTACTGCTTGTAAATAAGACATGATATACACTCATTTTAAGCATTAAATAGTAGTATTAGCAATAATTAAGTACTCGGATGATTTTACCATAACAAAAGAATCTGTTAGTAACAAAAACAATAATGATTTAAAACCTTCAGCAGAGGAGAAAGAAGATGAAAATGAAAAAAGGCCTTCTTCCTATGCTAATTTAATAAATGAAGGTATATTAGCAGGCCAGAAGATTGCCAAACTTTCTGTTGTAACTCTAGTGAGCATAGGCGTAGTTGAACTTCTTATGGGCCATATAAGTGGAAGTGTTGTTGCTACTGCTGATGGCATTGATTCCTTGTCTGATGCTATGGTATCATTTATAGTATTACTAGGGTTACGAATTGCACAAAGACCTGCTGACAAGACATTTCATTTTGGTTATCACAAGGTGGAGAGTTTTGCAGCTTTGATGGCCGCTATAGGCATGGTTATAATTGGATTTGTTATCCTCTACCATTCTTACGAGGTACTAATACATCCAAGGGAAATTCAGCAACCAATTCTGACCATGATAGTATTAGCAGCTGCTGCTGGAGTATCACTACATAGAGCATTTCAGATGAGAAAGATCGCAAATAGATATGATATACTTTCATTAAAGACAGATGCCAAGAATTCAATAAAAGATGGTTCTGCTTCAGTCATTGGTTTTTTTAGTGTATTTGTTGCATCACAATTTGGTTTCCTACAAGCCGATGCCATAGGTGGTATCATAATCGCAGGATACATCTTCTCAGTGTCGTATGTTTCCCTTAAACGGTCTTCTCTCATTTTGGTAGATTCTTGGCAAAACCCAAAGGCTACAGATATAATCAGAAAAAGCATAGAAGAGAAATTCGGTTATGAAACCATTAAAGTTAGATCAGTTCTATTGCGTCCTACAGGGATGGTAGCTCAAGCAGAAGTCCATATTGAAGTAGATGGCAGCAAGCCATTAACAGATGTAGAATTGTTATCATTACAGATTGAGATGGAAGTCCGTTCTAAAATTCCAACCATAGAAAGAGTTTCAGTTGTTCCACATTCATTTAGAACGCCGCCATGGTCGTCTTCGTCAGCAACATTCCTAAAATCTAATTTATCCAAAAAATTGAGCAGTGGCAACTTTTTTAATAAAAAATAAGGAAAAATACATTAAAACTATGGGTGAACCGACCTTGTCCCATGCATGTGTGTTTTTTGTAACTACTATTTTGCAGTCATTCTAAGAACATCCAGTTCTCCATTATGCAACCAATTCCTTAGCTCTTCATGAGTTGGCTTAGCGTCATGCTTGCCAGCTAAATGGAGATGTAAAAGGACATA
>DATDNG010000228.1:0-4983 GCA_036518375.1 Nitrososphaeraceae archaeon
CATGATTAAAATTATAACAATAAACGTCACTATTCCTGCTAGGATCTTTAGCTTGTTAGAGCTTAGAATAGATCTTGATGGAATCATAAAACTCTCATTTCAATAACAATATTGATGTTAAAAAGCAATTTAAAGATGTTGGAGAATGGTCAGACGATTTAATTAATAAAGTAGTAAAGGAACTAATTAATACAAACAAATCCTCATCCTCTAAATTTGAGGGCCCTAATGAAAAGGAAAGTACAAACATAATAGCAGAGTTTCTCCCTGATCCAATTCGAAAGGTACTGCTAAATTCACAATAATTTTTCCATTTGAAATGGGAAAAATAAATGTCGTGGGATATCTGTAACTCACGTGCTATTTCTATTTGACTCAATCCTCTGATCTCATTTCAATAACTTTAGATCTACTCCATTGTATTTCGTTAGCTTTAATTTTCGTGCTCAAAGTTTAATTTTTTGCCTCGTAAAAATTACGCAAATGCCAGTAGTACAAAAATTGAGACTCAATAAAAATAACTGGAATTAAATAACATACCTTTTCCGTCACTATGACCTAATCAATAAAGCTAAAAAACTGAACCGTGTAACAACATACCTAACATACTGGATTGACTACTACTTCGCCCACACTAGCCTGTACTTAGAGAAACCTTCTCTTGGAATTTTCTTTCTAATAAGGACCGCCCTCCACTGCCTCTGCTGTCTTAACTGCATTTTGAATATGTTCCTTAATCTCTATGACAGAAAGGATATAACAATACCTATGATCATAATAAAGTTGGTAAATGATTATTAAACTGTGAGAAATGCTGTAGTATATTATATCAGAGGAGTTAGGTATCCGTAACTGAGATAAACACAAGACAATGACTTAACGGGAAGAAAAGGCATTGTATCACTAAGGCTATATCATATGATGGGCATTGGTTAAATAGCGTATAAGACACACTTAGTAGCGATAGCTACAACTTAGTCTTGTTCTCACTTACTTATGAGCCACTCTTCCTTTTGTTCTTCTTCTTATGAAGAAAAGAGTAAATGTCTTATTCTCTACTGGCTGACCATAAAGAGCTGCAGGTATGTAATAGCCTCCTTCCTTATCAGAAAAACCCTGTGAGCATTGGCACATGGGTCCTTACGTATACCAGTTACCTACCAAGAGACTTTCATACCTAAAGTACCCCTTGCTATCTTGAAGCGATTTCCATTGTTGTCGCTGCTGTCGTGGCCATCACCATCATTGTCCTCGTCGTCATTGTGGCTGCCAAGCTTTGTAGTGGTAGTAGTACTATGTCTCCTAGCCGCAGTCTAATAGCTGAAGATATGGGTAGTTATCATGTTGTTATTGTGTAGAAAGGAAGACAAAGAAAGAAGATTCTTGAGGCTTCACATAAGCCTCGTCTGCATTAAAGGAATGGTGTTCCCAATTAGACTCATCCACTGCCTCCGCCGCCTCCACTACCGAAGCTGCCAAAGCCGCCGCCACCTCCGCCATTGCTGCCGCCGCATCCGCCGCCACCGAATTTACCGAAGCCGCCGCCTCCACAGCCTTGACCGCCATTGCTACCTCCACCGCCAAAGCCGCCGCCTCCACCACCACTGGAGCTGCGGGTCGTCTTACTTCCAGCCGAGCTGCTAGTTGCGTTACTATTGGCCATATTGCTACCAGATCCAATAGGCGCATTAGTCAACTTTTGACATGTAAAGTAATCCTTTCCTTGTCCAGATATACAACCTGACAAGAATCCTTGATAGTAAGCCTTGCCGTTGACGCCGCACTGGTTGAACATGGTTTGACTATATGGATTATTTTTTTGTCCGTCTGCAAACCCTGCATTATAACAAGCTTGGTTCCTTGGGTCATTTTTTGCATATGAGACCATTACTCCTGTTGGTACAACACTTACAAGCACAGTAAAAATCGCTACTAACGCTAAACAAATTTGTAGCATTTTCTTATTTTCTGGTTTTAGCATATTATGACTCTGTACATGAACAAGTTAAGCTTTACGCTAATCTTTGCGCAAATATCTCATATTACACATGACTATTCAGAAAGCAATTCTGCTACTTTAGCTACACAGATATCCTCATCCATCTATGTTTTGACTTTACATCATTTTGGATATTTTAAACATTACAGCATGATATCACATCCAACATTATTCTTAGCCTTGGCCTTTGTATTTCCTTACATGACGGTCCTCAAGCACAAGGGTATTCTACCGCCACTTCCACCGCCAGAATCGCTACCGCCGGCGCCGCTACCGCCAGAACCATCGGTTGACGGCACATGGCCTTTCCAAAAAATTCTCCAGAATACAAGTCCCTATTGAGCTCAATTTGGTAACAAATGAAAGTCACCCACATATCCATTAAATTCTTCCTTATCTACAAAAGTGATAGATAACCAAAACCATATCTTTTCCTTTCAACATAAATTACCTTGTGCCCTGAGATCCAGCCTGATGATACACAAGTGCACATCAAGATCTAGGGCTGCGTATAACCAGTTATTATTTCACAAAACAAGGTAGTTTACCCTCTTAATGCAAGTATTTGTGCCAAAGCGCATTGAAGTGTTTCTATTCTAATCCATAATCTATATGTCTCTGTTCGTTGGTTTGTCTTTTTCATGTTGTACTTGAGTTGTTGAATTCTTTGGTTTATCTTCTTCTCTATATTGGATAATGAATCATTCATAGGATTGCAGGTAAGCTGATAATGTGGAAGCTAAAAAAGGTGGCGAGTTACCTACTGCGTTGGTCATATTAACAACCAGGTCTGATACAAGATACAGTTAGAACTAAAAAGAAGACACTGCTACTAGCAATTAGCAGAGGAATCGTTACAGAGGAGAAGCTAGTGCCAAATATTGATGGTATGATGTTTCCATTGTCATCATTATTCTTAATTTACCTGCTAGACGACATGTTAACAATAGCAGCAACTGCAGGGCTGTTTATTACGATATTTGTCTTAGCTATACTCAATTCGCCATTTTTCTGAGCAGCCACTATTTCAGTGGCAGATTTCAATATTCTTGGAGTAGCATTAGCATTCCATTTTACATAATTTAGCTGGCTTAATGGGCTATATCCTTTTTCTCCAGGTAATGCAGTAGCAACACCAAGCTGAAATCCAACAGGAGATTTGCTTGTCTTGATACCATTAACGAAAACATAACCTTGTTGACGAGCAGAGTCTGGAGTCAATGTTAAGTTTGGAGAGAAGTTTACTTTAAAACCCGTAGTATTTGTTATAGATGCTGCAATTTGGCTGTCTGATGCGTCTGTTGCAATAAAGTATGCTATCTTTCCATTTACATATCCTTTTGATAGAGGAATAGATACAGAAGAAGGATTTGATTGAGCATTGGCCGTATTATTACTACTACTGCTGGCAGTATTGCTTGCTTGTCCTTGAGATAAGGCCTGATGCAGTGATAGTTGTGACCCTGACATCATTATAGTTATTATAAAGACTGCGGACAAAAGACCACATATTTTGGTAGCCCTAAACATTATTTTCATATTGCAGAAACATATCACATCAATTGTTATAAAAGGAGTTCTGTAGTATCAAATCAGTGTCTAGAGTTGTCTCGTTCCTCTTTTCTATCATTAGAGTTAGGTTTTTCCTCATCCATAATCTTGTAGCGATCAACGCCTTCAATTAATGATAGAGTAGAGTAGAACCGTTGTCCCACTTGACAGCGATGCACCAAGAACCATGATCCTCAAAGCGATATAGTATTGTTCCAATATCTCCGTTAGCCAGTTTTATTCTCTTGCCGGCTTTAGAATAGTCGATGCTCATTTACTTGTTTTTATGGGCATTATTACTATTATCACTACTACCGCTATCTCAGACATTCTTAGAATCTTTGCAATCTCATTGCTATAATATATTATATTATATCACAATACCATTGTGATGGTTTTGATGATGCATGTAGAATACAACTATGTATAATGGTATTTTAAGAAAAGCGATATTGCAATGGGATATCGTGGATAATAATATTTTTATGGCAAGAGAACCTACATGAATGCTGTAAAGAACAGCAATAATATATTGTCCCTCAGTATTCTCTTGCTAGGAATAATAGTAGTAGTAATAACTTTAGGAATAGGAGGAAAGATGGCAAAAGCTGAATTAGTTAATGATAACTCTAACTGGATTTGCTGGCCAGAGTGTGAGTGTGAGAGGAGCTCTTAATGCTGTAATAGAACGTACTTATCATCATGAACCAACGCTTTATGTTCTGAAAGCTCTATATCGTTAGCAAATACTTTGCCGCATTCTCCACAAGCATAATAATCAGGTATTTTGATATCCAATATTTTTACCTATGACATAATCATATGCATCATTGGATATACATCTTTAGTATAACACAATGGCCTGCCCATCTGAGAGGTCTGTTTTTTGTAATTTCCATAAAGAAATATTTGAAAAGATACAATATACTGGAACGATTAGAGATGAAGAACGTGAACCATTATCACACAGATAGAAGCGATAGATAACCAAAACCATATCTTTTCCTTCCAACAAGAACATCATCTTGTGTCCAGAGATCCAGAGCACGATGAGGTACAAGTGCAGATCAACCTCCAAGCCTGCAGCACATACCAGTGATTATTTCACAAAACAAGGTAGTTTACCCTCTTAATTCAAGTATTTGTGCAAGTCCATTGCAGCGTTCCTATTCTAACCCATAATCAGTCTGTCTCTATTCTTTGGTTCGTCTTTTGCATCTTGTATTTGAGTTCTTTAATCTTACGGTTTATCTTCTTCTCTATATTGGATAATGAATCACTCATAGAGTTGCAGTTAAAATCAGATCAGAGATTGTATTTTTGAGGCTCTTTATATGAGCTATCCTAGGTACATATGATGCGGTATAATAAATTGGATCCTAGCTATGCCATATTCTATGATGCCATTAAAGTTGTCTAGTAGTTACCTGACT
>DATDNG010000229.1:0-7286 GCA_036518375.1 Nitrososphaeraceae archaeon
GATGGACCGACCTGAAAGTATGGCCTGGCTATGACCAACGTATTGGAAAGTATAGAATTGACCCCCTTTTTAGGCTAGGCAACGAGTATAAAGCTTTGAGGTACATTCGTTTCCTTGGATTGAATAGTCCCATTATCGAATCCGTAGTCCTGGGAAAAAAGGTGCTAATCACTGAATTTATTGAAGGCAAGCTCATTTCAGATATAATAAAAAACTGCTTAAAAAACAATATTACTGAGGGTCTTGATTGGATCAAGGTCGCTGGAGAAGGATTTGCAATAATTCATACGGACGGATCTACTCTCGGAAATATAAAACCACGTGATCTTATTATAAGTAAAGATACCTTATATATTACTGGAATCGAACAGTTCGGATTCAAGTCTGGAGATCCGGTTTTGGACATTATTCATTTTGTCAGCGCAGGATTAAAGAGAACAAGGAATACAGTAATAGCCAAGCAAATAACAAAACAATTCTTATATGGATATTCAAAAGAGACGACTGTGGATTATATAAAAAAATTGACTAACGCAAAATACTACAGTGAACTATTCTATTCTCTACTCACACCAGCTGTCGCTCAAACAATAAAGAAAGAATTAAGTACGTTTACTCAGTAGTTGGATTTCTTGGAGCTCTTAATTTGATCTTTATGCGTGAATTCGGTAAATCCGCATTTTCCACATGTGTGTCTATCCTTATGCTGGGCCATGAACACACCTTTCCCACATCGTGGACAGTCACGTCTAATTCTAGTAACTTTGTTATCTTCAATGACATAGAATTTGTGAATGGCGACTTCAACTTTTGTTGCAGCTTTTCTCTCTGCCACAGATTATCTCCTCGATCTTGGAGTGCCAGCTTTTCTCTCTGCTACATTGGACTGTCTTGCCTTTAATTTCTGTGCTTTTTCCTCATCCATCAGTTTTTTCCTTTCTGCTCTTGGCATACTTCTAAGCAATCTGAATCGTGGAAGCTGGTTCAATTCTTCCTCTGACTTGTAAACATAGAAGGTGGCATCAACATCAGTTTTTCCTCTATGACATGTCATTACTATAGGAATGACTTTCTTCTTGTCAACGTTAAGTTGTTTCGCAAGTAAATCAGATGCCTCAGACCTGTCTATTCTTCCAGCAGCGTTCTTCAAAAGTATTTTAATTTCCCGTCTATTAAGCAAAGAATTCGCATGATCATGTAGTGTAATAACTTCCAAAGCCAATTTCCAAATGTTGTCTTGAAACTCATATAAGTATTTGCATGTCCACATTCATCAGGACTAAGCATCGACCTTAATTCTTGAAAATGCGGGTCCGGCGGGCTTCGATCCCACGACTACTGGCTCCGGAGGCTAATGCTTAATGAAATCAGCACCCTATCCTGACTGGGTGACGGACCCTGCTACTATCCTTCATTTGTGGATATTTAATCGTAAATGCTGGCGAGCAGAGATTGCTTTTTATAAATAATGACAATTTCTGGATAATGAAAATAAAAGACAGTAATTCAAAGGTGACGAACTCTTCATTTATCTTAGATGTAAGTCCTGTTAGTGTAGTTTTGCTGGTTGCAACCAATCAGTAATAATTCCAGAAATAAAAGTCACATTCATCTTCAAATATTTTTACACTACACTTATATTTCAAAATTATTATTCGGTTATACGTTCTCTTGGGACCAATAAGTAGCTTCGCGGTTGATATTGATGGCACATTGACAGAAAACGGAGGAGGAAGGCTGTACCTACCTGCTATGGAAGCCTTGCGCTACCTAGAAAGGCTTGGGTACAATATAATCTACGTGACCGGAAGGTCATCGATAGAAGCATACGTGCTTGCAGTATTCATCGGCACGACAAAGATTGCTGTCGGAGAGAACGGCGGCGCGGTAACAACTGCACCTCAAGAGCATATTCTTTTAGCTAGTAAAGAGAAATGTCTGAGCGGCTATGAAATATTAAAAAAAAACATTGACGGTGTCAAGATCAAACCTGTTTTTGAACGTATGACGGAGGTCGTGCTCTTCAGAACCTTTGACATAGAGGAAGGTCGTAAAATATTGAAAGAGAATAATTTAGATCTCTGTATCAGCGATAGCAAATATGCATTTCATATTAATGAAAAAGGGATAGACAAGGCAATTGGATTGAAGGAGGCACTAAAGATGTTAAAAGCCCATACTGAACAAACTGTTGCCATAGGTGACAGTGAGACTGATGTCCCTATGTTCGATATATGTGGTTATAGCGTTGCCCTAAATCATGCTCCTGAGAATGTTAAATCTAGGGCAAACCATGTAGTGAGAGGCACTGAAGGCATAGGCGTGGTAGATGCCATAGATTTTGTAGCCTTCAATTATATGGGATTGAGATCTAAGAATGACATTTCGAGCCTTAGTGAATGAGATTCATAACGCAATATCAGTGAGCCTTAGGAATTTAGATTATCCAGATCAAGAATTTGAAATTTCAGAACCGTCTAGGACCGAATATGGAGACTTGACTTGCAATGTATCTTTTCAGCTCAGTAAAAAAATCAAAAAACGGCCATTTGATATTGCAAATGAAATTGTAGAGAAACAGTTGAAGCCGTATTTGAATGAAAAAAAGAATTGTTCAACTTTTATTCTAGCTGTTGAAGCGCATCCTGCTGGTTACATTAACTTTAAAGTAAATTTCGAGAAATTGACGGAAAGTACATTAAATGAGGTGCTTAAAAATCCTAACTATGGTTTTTACGATTTTGGCAAGGGCAAGTCGGTCTTAATTGAGCATACAAGTGTTAATCCAAATAAGTCCTTACATATTGGACATATTCGGAACGCAGTTGTAGGAGATGCAATATATAGAATTATGAAGGCGACGAATCACAAAACCATAGTACTAAACTATGTCGACGATTCAGGTTTACAAGTTGCAGATATTGTTGTCGGATTCAGATTCGCAGGATTTCCTCTCGAACCTAATGACAAATCCTTAAAGTTTGACCATTATTGTGGCGATCAAGTTTATGTTAAGGTAAATGAAATGTATGAAACAAATCCCTCTCTTGAGGAAAAAAGAAGGTTTGTCTTAAAAGAAATCGAAGAAGGCAGATCGGAAATTGCCAAGTTAGCATTTGACGTTACTATGCGCGTGCTGATAGAACAATTAAAGACATGCTGGAGAATCAAGACTCGTTATGATCTATTGAACTTTGAGTCACAGATTATTCATTCAAAAATATGGAATACGACCTTTGAAATCCTGAAGGAAAGAGGAATTATGATATTAGAAGGTACAGGCAAAAATAGTGGGTGCTGGGTATTAAGATTAGATGATGAAGACGACAAGGTATTAGTAAGAACTGATGGCACGACAACCTATATTGCTAAGGATATACCCTATGCCGCCTGGAAATTAGGAATAATTCAAGACCCATTTTCATATTATAAATTTGTCGATCAATGGGACAGTTCTGCACTATGGGCCACGACATTAGAATCCAATACTAACGTTCACCCGAAGTTTAATTCAGCAGATTTAGCCCTGACAGTAATTGATGCCAGACAAGCTAGGTTACAGAGAATGATTTCAAAGGTGTTGTCTAGGATCTCGGATGAAAACAAACGGTATCACCATCTCGCTTACGAAGCCGTGACCTTAAGTTTTGAAACTGCAAAACTATTTGGACTTGATATTGGAGAAAAAAAATTCCTGCATATGTCAGGACGAAAGGGCATTTACATTAATGCAGACTACATTTTGGACTTATTACATGCCAAAGCTTTAGAAGAAGCGAAGCACAGAAACCCTGACCTATCCGGGGAGTCGTTGAATGAAATTGCAGAAGAAGTTGCAGTTTCTGCTATTAGATACAACTTAATAAAACATGATTTAGATAAGATAGTGAACTTTAACTTAAAAGAATCTTTGAGCCTAGAAGGAGATACAGGACCATATTTACAATATGCGTACGCAAGGTCACAAAGGATCCTGGAAAAATCCAATCAACATTTCTTTGAAACAAAATACAGGTCCTTGACAGGCGAAGCAGAGCGAGGCCTACTTAAGGAGATAGCCAAGTTTGATACAGTCATGGAAGAGTCAGCCAAGACACTTGATCCGAAATTGGTTGCAAGATACGGGTATAGACTTGCAACAGCATTCAATTTATTTTATGAAAAAGCACCTGTACTAAAGGAAAAGGAAAAGGAAATTATGCGTACTAGATTAGCCATTGTAAAGGCATTTGGTTTGACTCTGAAAAATACTTTAGACATACTTGGTATTACACCATTGACTAAAATGTAGATAAAGGATGATATATTGATATATCATCTTGTAATTATGTCATGAATATTATCTATCTGTTATAAGTACTAGACTATCAAGTATTAAAGATAATCTATAATATATATATTATAGATTATATTATATATTTTAATTTGATAAGCGAAATACTTAGTACTTGATGGGCAATCAAAATTCTGATAAGGATCAAATACCAGGGAACGATATACAATATTTTGTCAAGCTAGTAAATTATTTTGTTGTCGATATGAGATCCCTGGTCCCAGTTTTATTAACAAAATTCTTTAACCCCCTCTAACAACAACATATAAAGTGACCGGAAAAAAATTTGTTCTAGACACCAGTATAATCATTGATGGTGAGATTAGTAAAATGCTTGAATCAGGGAAATATATTGATTATGGAAGCGAAATTGTTATTCCATTGGCTGTCCTAGATGAGTTACAATCACAGGCCTCAACCAACAAGGAACACGGGTTTATAGGGTTAGAGGAAATCAAGAAAATAAGGCAGCAGTGTTCCGCGAAGAACATTAGTCTTCGGTTCAAAGGTCAAAGACCTACTATGGATGACATACGTTTAGCAAAACAGGGAAGAATTGATGCGATTATAAAGGATGTGGCAGTACAAGAAGGAGCCGTCCTTATAACAGCCGACTATGTCCAAGCTCAGGTAGCTGAAGCGCAAGGAATAGAGTCCCTTCACATAACAACTGAAACAAAGATTGCAAATTTAGAATTTGAAAAATTCTTTGATGAAACTACCATGAGCGTTCACCTGAAAGAAGGCGTAATGCCCATGGCAAAGAGAGGAAAACCAGGAAGTTCTGAGCTTGTAAAGATAGGTGATAACACTATCACCAAAAACAGCCTTGCAAAGATTATAAAAGAAATCTCAGAAGCTTCCAGAGCTAACGGCCAAGGAAATGTCGAAATTAGCAGGAGTGGTGCTACGGTAATTCAGTTTGGAACATTTCGAATCGCGATTACAAGACCAGCTTTTTCAGACGGAATTGAAATTACTATAGTAAGGCCAATTGTAAAACTATCTCTAACTGACTATCATTTAAGTGATAAACTGATGGAAAGACTCTCAGGAAAAGCAGAAGGTGTAATCATATCCGGTCCTCCAGGCTCAGGCAAAAGCACGTTTGCGAGCAGCCTTGCAGAGTTCTATGTCAACCATGCAAAAATCGTAAAAACCTTTGAATCACCAAGGGACCTACAGGTTCCAAAGGAGGTAACGCAATATGGCCCCTTAGAAGGAAGCTTCGAAAAAGCTGTCGACATATTATTACTAGTGCGTCCTGACTACACCATTTTTGATGAGGTAAGGAGAGCTCAGGATTTCGAGGTATTTTCTGATATGAGACTGGCCGGCGTGGGTATGGTCGGTGTAGTCCATGCAAGTAGTCCACTTGATTCAATTCAAAGGTTTATCGGGCGATTAGAGTTGGGCATGATTCCTCACATTCTAGATACGATTATTTTTATTAAGGAGGGTGATATTCGCAAAGTTTATGACGTGTCCTTGACGGTTAAGGTTCCAGCCGGGATGACTGAGTCGGATCTATCTAGACCATTAGTTGAAGTTCGCGACTTTGAAACAGGCGAGATTGAGTACGAAATTTATACTTATGGGGAGGAAAATGTTGTAGTCCCAATTGCCCAAATATCAAAGACAATGCAAAGTGACAGCAATATTAAAAAATTAGCAGAATCTAAAATAAAAGATACAATAAGGAGATTTGATCCCAATGCAGAAATTAATATATTATCTGATAACAGAGTGCAAGTAAGGGTGGGTAAAGAGGTGGCGCCGAAAATAATAGGAAAAGGGGGATCAGTAGTTACAGAATTGGAAAAAATTTTGGGAATGAAGATCGATGTAGATGTAAAGACTCCTACACTAGGTACAGAAATAGATTTCAATATAGGTGAAGTCGGCTCATCAGTTACAATTCTAGTAAATGAACAAGCGATAGGAAAAACAGTTGATATCTATAATGAGGACGAATTCATATGCAGCAGCCAGATTGGAAAGAAGGCCAGGATAAAGATTGATAAACGTTCTGAAAATGGACGAAAGATGATTAACTCTATTCTTGCCGGGGGTAAGCTCAAGGTTTTTCTCAGCAAGTAAATTGATTTTGTTACCCCGGGTGCGTGAAGAGGCCCAAGGGCCAACACCACTGATAAGACACTAGACCTTATCGGATTCCCGAGAAGATGTAATCTGGATACGGCAAAACTGGAATTGTATATTTAAGTAATTTATTAATCAGATAACAGCCTTCTAAAAATCTTTTACCCTACCCAATAAGTCTACAAACCTATTATTCTATTATAAGATTGACGCTAAATAGCAGATCCAAAATGGTCTTCATGACTATCCGGGGAACTATAGTAGTAGCTACGCATGCGGTACTCTTCCATTATACTCTCAACGATATTTTTTGCAAAACAAGAACCCAATAACTCTGACGAAAGTAGCCTTTATGGCAGATAGGAATCAAGCAAAAGTATTGGTAAACAACTTCACGATCATGGCCGATTTGTTTATGGGTACCGATCAACAAACAATGGACTTGTCTATTAAGGATAATCTTTCAGAAATTGAAGGCGTGCTCTCGGTTTTAATGAGCCTTCAAATTAGGGATTTGCATGAAAAAGATGAAATAGGTTGGACACTTATTCAACAGTCAACATAGGGCACATTCTGAACCTTGCATATCTAATTTGCGGTGTCTTATTTAGTCCACATAAAGTTTCGTATTACGTGCTAGAAACTAAAACTGGCTTGTCAGAGATCACATAACCTTTCATCTACGCATATAATTATTTGGTGGTTTGCGATAATAGATCAATTTGGACAAGCTTGCGTTATCTTGTCTGTTACTTCGGTCTTTCTAGCGAAGGCCAAATATGTAGTGTGACCTATCATTCTCATTGAAGGTCTTGTCATCCCTTCTCTCGCCTCAATATTCCGTATCATT
>DATDNG010000230.1:0-2114 GCA_036518375.1 Nitrososphaeraceae archaeon
CAAAGGTTACATTAAGTGTTTCAGAGCGAATATCTCTAAACCCTGCATTAGACAGAGCACCTTGTAGAATATCGATATCTGCTAGCGCAAATGGGCCAGGAGTTCCAGGAGGAAGTGGAGGAACTTGTAGTTCATGCTTCACAATATTCATTGGAAAACTTATGAAAGGAACCTTTGATGCCTCCGCCCAAACTGTACACACAAATCGTCCACCTGATATCAGAGCATGGAATATGTGGCTCAAAGTACTATCTAGGTGTGGCATAAACATTAGTCCCCATCTGCAAAGGACTACATCAAATGATGAGTCTTGTATCTCTAGGGTTTCTGCATCGCCCTCTCTGAACCCAATTACATCTTGCAATCCCATGGCTGCAGCTCTTTGTTTTGCAATTATCAGCATTTGTGATGAAATATCTGTGGCTAGTACATGGCCTACATTCTTTTTATTTTTATTATCATTATTATCACCACTTTTGTTGCCATAACCAGATGCTAGTTCTACTAATTTTCTTGCTGCTGTTACTGCTGGCTCTCCAATTCCTGTGGCTATATCCAATACTTTATTGCCTGGTTTAATTTCTGCAAGTTCTATTAGTCTGTCACTTACTTTTTGTGCAGCGATTTCAACTGTTTCCCACCATTCCTTCCAGCCTGTAGATACACTATCCCAGCTGTGGCGTTGAGTTATCTTAAACTGTTCACTATCAAAAGAAGAAGACGAGGTCGGTGACGAACCGGATATCACATACTATGTTACATATACACATATACATAAAATATTTGTTGTATCTTTCAAAAGACGTTGGAAGTAGAATAATATAATATATCTGGATCTTTTATCTCCTAATGAAAGTCCTTTCCCATGTTATGAGAAATATCAATGAATTTAACATTCCTGCTGGAAACAGCCACGGCTACGAGATATTATATTTTGGTGTAAATCTCATACTCATGTTTGATTATAGACTTGCTTTTGATGTAGAAGTAAAGAATTCAGATAACGAAATACAAGTTTTAATTCTTAGTAGAAGAGCCATCCCGGCATGGAAAGAAAATGATGATTATGACAGTAATAACAATAAAAATTCTGAAATCAACTTATACTATAGCAAGAGTGGACTTAAAATTAATGATGTCTTTAAGCCTGTCGTAAGTGATGCATATGCATTTGTCATAAACAATCGGAGGTCTTCTATTAGCCAAGAAGTGAAAACAGTTGAAGTTACTTTGATTCATAACTGGCAACAGGAGGTAAAGGAGTCGCAATTAAAGGATCGCCCCAAAGAAGAAAAGTAGGAAAGGATTATGGTTTAAATTAGTGACAAAAATAACAATAATTCTCACTGATATGTGTATCTCTATAATTTAGATGTTGCATTAATTTTAACGACATCACTTTTTCCCAAGATCGTTCCCCTTAATTTGCCAAAACATATGTGACTAGATTTGCTAAGAGCATATCCTCTGGTGGAGGAAGTTATTTTGCTGGTAAAAAATACTGTATTAGATGTGAAGTCTACATGTATGATGAAATTTATGGTTTGATGCATAAGTATTGTTGGCTGCATCAATTAGTATTTTCTGCGACTCCTAATGAACCAAATCTTTTTTCTTCGTTGATCGACTCCAAGGCTGAGATCAAAATATATAATCTAAAGAGACTTATTCGTGATCATATCTTATTCTTGTTGACTTTGATCTCCTCAATGTCAACTCGTTATTACATATATTATCTAGTTGCTCAGAAATCATCAAAAAATCATCTATCTGTACTATCTTTTTGGATAGCAAGATTAAAAGTGCTGAAGGTTTGTCTGCACTAAATCTAACTAGGCGTATAAATTGTGCATGTTTCATGGTATTCATTGTGCTAACAGTTGAAAGGAAGTGACAATATAAGAGTTAGGTTAATTAATTATGTTTCGTAATGTTTGGGTATTGATTTCAAATAACAGAAGGATCTCACACAAACCGTTAGTTTTGGTGTCTTTACTTTTAATAGTAGCATCAGGAATAGCATTATCTAATGGAATTAGCACTTTTTCTAGTAATAACCAAGTAAAAGCACAACAACAAACAGGGCAGATAAAGATTAAAAAACTATGGGAAAC
>DATDNG010000231.1:0-10981 GCA_036518375.1 Nitrososphaeraceae archaeon
CCTTCGCGGTCATGAATATATCTTAAACTTGATCTATGCACAACACTTTTGCTTATTCAAATATCCACAGGATAGTTAATGATACATGCAAATCATATTAGCAAATAATCATTTGTTCATTATGTAATACTAGTTGTGATCCGATCTGCATGTTCAGATATTGACTTATCGCGTTTCTCGCCTAGTCTCGACATCTCAATGCAATGAAGGAATTTTTTGCTTTTATGAAGTCCTCAAGAATAACTTTCCAGTCCTAATCATCCTCAATAATGTGATCCGCCAAAATAATAATCATTACGGCTTATCGACAAGTTAATGTTAAAACCATTTTGTGCTTGCTATTGTCATCAACATGTTCCCTGGAAACATTCCGGAGCGAGTAACTCTATCGATACGTTAGATTTATTTTCAGTTAGTGGTAGTAGTGTATCTTCGTACCGGACAATTCGCTACAATAAATAAATTCTGTTTGTGTACGCGGATATAGTAAGGTTACATATACGTTATAATACCCAATAATAAGCTGTTACTAGATGACAACATCATCGGCAAAAATAAAACTCCTTGTATTGAATCTTCAAGCGTATTATTTTACGGAGAAGGGTATTATAAGGGCTGTAGATGATATTAGCTTTTCAATAAATGAAAGAGAATCACTTGGAATTGCTGGAGAGTCAGGATGTGGTAAGAGTAGTCTTGGTGCTGCGATTTTACGAACAATGCAAGCACCTGGGAGAATAATTGAAGGTAGTAGCATTATACTAAATGGTGTTGACATTGCAAGGCTTTCTAATGACGATTTTAATAAGAAGATCAGATGGAAAAAGATAGCCATGGTTTTTCAAGGGGCCATGAATTCACTTGATCCAGTTTACACTATAGGTGATCAGATGACGGAAATTATGCAACAACATCAGTTCAAAGGCAATACAGAAGTAAAAATTTCTGAATATCTAAAACAAGTTGGACTCGATCAGTCCGTAGCAAAAAGGTATCCTCATGAATTGAGTGGCGGAATGAAACAGCGAGTGATTATAGCTATGGCTTTATTGCTTGAACCAGATGTGGTAATAGCTGATGAACCAACTACTGCATTAGATGTACTCGTTCAGGCACAAATAATTAATCTACTTAAGAGATTGAAAAAGGAAAGAGGGATGACGATAATTCTTATAACACATGACATGGCTATTATTTCAGAGATCGCAGATAAAGTTGGGATAATGTATGCGGGTCAACTGGTAGAGTTTGGAAGCGCTGTCGATGTTTATAGAAATCCAAAACACCCATATAGCCAGGCATTAATTGCTGCTATTCCTAAGTTACATTCTGATAACAAGAAATTGCAATTTATTAAAGGCAATCCACCAAATATGTTAAATTTACCTCTAGGTTGTAGGTTTTATGCACGATGTCCATATGCTATGAACATATGCAAACAAGATCCCCCTAAAATAAAAACTCGAACAGGATATGCTCTTTGCTGGCTTTATAAAGAATCATAGTATAGAGTTATTAAAACGCATACAAAAATCGAATAACAAATTTTATTCCTGCATATTAGGAGGTTATGCACATATCACAGTTTATGAATCGGTCATCGTTTTGAAGTGTATAAAAATAACAATCTCACATTGCCAACTTCGAGCATTTCTATCTAATAAGTTTTAGGGACAATCACCTATTGATAAATTTTTCAACCTTACCTGTAAATATTATTTATATTTGTTCATAACCATTGAAATAATATAATTACTTGGATGTTTAGAGAGGCTATGTTAATATCGACCGAATTACCTTGTGTTACGACCTATTGATCGATTCATTAATCTATTACTGACAAAGATTATGATGGAAAGATAGAAATTTATGTTAGTATACAACAAGATGGCAAATGCCTATCACAGATGCTTCTAAGAAACAGATTGCTCAACAACGCAGGCTATTCTTTAAAATATGCTTTAAATGTGGAGGAAGAAATCCAATCTCTTCCACAAGAT
The DNA here is from genome assembly GCA_036518375.1 of Nitrososphaeraceae archaeon. Lineage (GTDB taxonomy): Archaea > Thermoproteota > Nitrososphaeria > Nitrososphaerales > Nitrososphaeraceae > Nitrososphaera_A. The sequence goes on from DATDNG010000231.1 coordinate 2,001, forward strand.
GCAGAAAATGCCGAGGTAGTCAGATGAGACTAAAAAATAGAACACTTGGAGTCAAGAAATAATATTCTCTTTATTTCTAAGTTCATATAGACTACCCTTTTGTCTATTAGATCCCCTGTAGCTTAGATAGAAAGACTTAAAATCTGTCTGCATTTATTGATGTTGATTAGGATTTAGAGATTTATGAGATACCCTAAGGTAGTCCTTACTGCAGATCGTACTTTAATGTCTCCATATCGAGGCATATCGTTAGCATCATTTTTCGGTTGCGCACCAGCACTGGATCTAAACAGAAAACATACTTCAATGTTATATCGTATTTTAGGCAACCAAGTTACACCTCGTCTGCTTTTCGATTTTATATGCAATCCAATTGGGCACACTAATGGCATTGCTCACTATGCTCCCTATGGTCTAAGAAAAGTCGAAGCCGCTCTGATAAGAGATGGTTATAGCAGGGAAGATGTCGTAGTTGTTCATCCCGATTACATTGAGCAATTTATAGGTCCAGAAACTCTAGCAGTTGGAACTTATGAAATGGATCCATTAGGCATGGGTCCAGTAACCATGACTTTTACATATGGTCGTAGGCAAATGTCATATGATGAATTTTATTGTAGAGACTTGCACCTTAGAATCAATGCTGCTAAAGTAAGAAATAATAGTAAGGCCAAGGTGATTGCCGGCGCCTCTGGAACATGGCAATATAACTATGATCCTGCAAAAATTGAAGAATATGGTCTATATGGAATTGTAGAGGGAGACCTTGGTGGCATAGGTCCCGAGATTGATGGAGCGGGCGCTGGCGGAAAGTTCTTTGATGCTCTCATTGATGGAGAAATGGAAACAGCAAATCCATTCAAAAAGACTAAATTTAAGATAGATATTAAAGAATTCTCAAGAAAAGAAAGAAAATATCATGGCAGATTCATCCATTACTGGGAAGAACCTTCGGTTGAAGAGATTCCAAACATTGTTAACCCGAGCATGCACGGCATGAGCGAGGTCATGCGTGGATGCGGGCGTGGATGCAAATTCTGTGATGTTACCCTTAGGCCACTAAGATATTATCCTGTCGAGAAGGTTCAAAAAGAAATTGAAATTAATATGAAATATGGTGGATTAAAGAATGCGTGGATCCATAGTGATGATATTTTCGTATATGGATTAAATCCAAGAACAACTAAGAACATGCAACCTAACCGTGAAGCACTTGAAGAGCTCTTCACAGGCATTATGGCTACAGGTATTGAGCACACCAACCCAACACATGGAACTCTTGCTGGAGCAATTGCTGATGAAAGGCTAATTCCAAATGTGTCAAAAATCATTAGAGCCTCTCCAGACAATCATATTGGTATACAATGCGGGTTTGAAACGGGTAGTATAAGATTGATCGGAAAATATGCAGATAGAAAATTAGCGCCATTCAAACCTATAGAATGGCATTGGGTCGTAAAAACAGGTATAAAAACTCTCAACGAGCACTACTGGGTTCCTGCGTTCACTTTAATTATGGGTCTTGATAACGATGAGACTCCCGAAGATAGCTGGGAAACAATAAGACTTATTCATGAGATAGAAACAGAACAACCAGAATCAAAATTCACTGTAACCCCACTAACATTCGTGCCAATAGGGTTACTTGAAAAATCAGACTTTTTTGACATCGGAAGTACTATGGATCCAGCGAAATTAGGTGTCATGTACAAAACTTGGCAACATAATTTTAGGTATGGAATTCAAAAATTCATGCATAAAGTCGGTCGTGATAACCCAATAAAGAATCTATTCTTTGCTGCACTAGCAAGGACCCTTGGTGGCGTTCCGCTCACCTCAATGGAAAGGTTTGCAAGACATAAGGGTCCAGAGCACGAGAAAGTAATTGAAAAGATCAAGGCAAGCTACTGGTAATAACAAAATGTAATTAGCAAAGGCTGCAGCTTTGAACTGCTATCATATTAAGATTTTATGCAAGGATCAATCGAGATAGATGTTAGCAGAGAAACAAAAAGTTATGAAAAATAGATATTTTTCGTAATGCTTTGAATTCAGATTATAAACTCTTCAAGATCATTTGAAGATGTATGCGCAGTTATACCCCTAACGAACTATATACTTTTCATAATTTACTGTATCTTGTCTATATAATAATCCTTGTTGGTTCTCTCCTGCTCTTAACCTTGCCTTGTATTTTTTATTTCTTGGCTTTGTTCTCAATCTATATCCACAGCACGGACACCACAATCCATCCCATTTTATAAATATCTCGCATATCTGACAGCGTTTTTGTCCACTGGTATAGCGACCAGAACCAGATGGCTTTTGTGCTCTATGGCGTATACATATACCTTTACAAGTCATTTTCTTTGTTTATAACCTCTCCTCCCTCTATATGCAAAGGCACATACTGCTACAAACTATATATTGATATTTCCAAATTATACCTAGATCTATTGTAAACATCAACTGTCCTAGAGCAGAGATATATATGATAGAAAAGATATCGATGATTTATTGGTTAGCAAAAGTGGAGTGTCTAAACCTATCTTTTCAAAAAGAGTTATAATTTATTCAATAATAGGAATTATTGCTATTGCAGCAATAATTTCTATTGCATTATTTCGAAATACTAATACTACACCTTCCAGTAACCCGGTAGCGGATTCTAGGAAAGCTGCTATAGATAAGTTTCAATCCTTGTTTTGTGGGTCCAATACAACACCACATTCAAATGAATTTGTCAATGAATACAAGCTTCCTGAGAATTGCGAAATGCCATTAGGAGTGGCTGTTGATAATGGCAAGATATGGTATGTGTCAACAAAAAACGGCACTCTTGGAGCATACAATACAGAACACAACAATATAGATAAGGAAATCATTATTCCGATCTGGAAATCCCGTGCAAATCCAATAGATTTCTCGCAAGTGTGGGCAGTAAAGGATGATGGAAAAGGGAACATATGGTTTACTGATGAAAAACAAAATGCAATTTGGAAGTATAGCAAATCCTCACAGACTTTTGACATATACAAGATTCCAGCCAATTCTACTGCATTTGGTACGACTTATCCTGTTTCGCTAGATTTTGATTCTAAGGGAAATGTCTACTTTGTAGGAATACGTTCAACGTCACTATGGTTTGGAAATATCACAAAGATGAGAAATGGCACATCAAATGGCATTTCTGGAATTTCCATGCCTATCAAAAGTTTTTCAGGCATTGATCGGAGTCTTATAAGTACCGGGTCAGTCGCTGTTGATAATAGGAGAAACGCAGTGTGGGTTTCTATGCTTGCATTTCAGCAGAAAGGCGAGATTGTAAGGTACGATATTGGCACAAGGACATTCAAAATATTTGATATGCCCCAAGAGCTGACATCACCAGTAGGAATAGTCATAGATAACTCGGGAAATTTGTGGGTTACAGATCACGGTACCAGTATATTTTATAAAGTTGATTCTTCTACTGGCAATATCACAAAGTTTGCCACTTCAAAAGCTTCCACCAGAATTTTTGGGGGCAATAGCACTCCTCCAGGAGCATATACTTTACCGTATTGGATTGAAAAAGCATCAGATGACTCATTATGGTTCAACGAGCACACAGGTAATAAAATTGCTAAATTTGATCCTGCCAATAACACATTGGTAGAATATTGGATTCCAACACAAAATAAATTATTTGGTTTATGTCAGAATGGCAGCAACCAAACATGTGGAATAGCAAACGCTCTCCAATTTTCTGTTGGACAATATAATAATAATAGTAAACAGGTATGGTTTACGGAATGGACAGAGAACAAGATTGGCAAGGTAAACGTACAAAAAAAATTACCTTTTTCTATCTCCACGTCTTCTGAAGAATTGACTATGAAGAGAGGTGAAAGTACAGAAATTAAAGTCAATATCAAGGCGTCGTCTAATTCAACAATTAATATGATAGCATCTGGAACTTTTACTCCAAATGGAGACCTTGGAAATTCCACAGGATCATTTAGTGAGGAAAGATTTCTGGTAAATTCAGGAAATCCAAAACAAGTTTCTTTTATCTTTACTCCATCATCGGACTTGAAGCCTGGAAGTTATATTCTGATGATAGGTGCAGAGAATAATGCTGTTTCATATCTGAAAGCAGTAAAGGTTGACATTGTATAATACAAATTCCTAAACCAGGATCGAATACAATTTTTCTTATTTATGTTATTTTTCATTTAGCGCAACGATCCCAGGCATTTCATCTCCAGCGAGAAATCTTAGGGTAGCCCCTCCACCGGTGGATACATGGCTGACTTCTCCCTCGGAAACACCTGCTTTTTTCATCGCTTCTAATGTATCTCCTCCACCTATCAGTGTTTTTGAGCCTCGCCAGAAAGCCAATGCCATATTTTTTGCAATGTTCATTGTTCCATTTGCAAAGAATCCAATTTCAAACAATCCCATTGGTCCATTCCAAAATACTGTTCCCAGTCCCTTCGCGCCAACCTCAGCGGAATAACGTTCAACAGTTTCATTACCAATATCAAATCCTGCCATATTGTCGGGAATATCACCTTTCACCATACTTGCATAACAATCCTTTGGAGATGAAGCTATTACATGATCTGAAGGAAGCATTATTTTATCACCAAAGGTTGAAAGTGCATTCGTTACCCAAGACAAATGTTCAAAGTCAATTGGCGAATTACCAGTCCTGACACCTTTTGCCTTGAGAAATGTATATGCAGCGGCTCCTCCTATTAACACTTTGTCTGCTTTAGGAAGTAAATTTTCTAAGGCACCTATTTTATCCTTTATTTTTACGCCACCAACTACTAGAGTAAAGGGTTTGATTGGATTCTCCTTTATCATTGACAAATATTCCACTTCCTTGTTAAGGTTAAAGCCTGCAAGTCTTATGGTAAACAATTTTGCTGCACCATAAGTAGAAGCATGTCTTCGGTGGGATGTGCTAAAGGCATCATTTACATATATATCAGCTAATGATGCAAGTTGTTCAGAAAATGACAGTTCATTTGCCTCTTCTTCTTTGTGGAAACGCAGGTTTTCTAATAATAAAATATCACCTTTGTCCATACTTTCTATTTCCTTATGAACAATTTCTCCTACGCAGTTATCAACAAATCTAACTCTGGATCTTCCAATTATTTCAGATAATCTCTTGGCTACTGGCCGTAAGGAATATATATTTTGCGGCCTCTGTGGTCTACCAAGATGTGATGCTAACACCACTTTAGAATCGCGCTTGGTTAGATATTCTATGGTTGGAAGAGTCATTCGAATTCTGTAATCCTCTGCTATTAAACCATTATTCACACTTACGTTAAAATCAACTCTGACCAATGTGGTCTTGCCACTATATTGGGAATCCTCTAAATCAGAAATAATTTGAAGCATTTATATCGATTATCATAATTTGTAGAGTGACACAATAAACTTTGTGCTTATTAGTTTTAGTAAAGTAATAAAAAACACAAGTAAGACCTTCTTCTGCATTAATCGCAGCAAGTTGGTATTGCGAAAAACTGTGAATAATAACGATGTCTTATTTTCAGCTCTTCACAGAATATAAAAAAACATGAAATAGCGTTGGATTTGTTATGTATATTCTGGATGAGAAAAATAAATTTGTCAATCTTCAGATTCCAACATTTGCTCTTTTAACGGGGTAATTCTTAAAATAGCAGGGCAGCCGAGTTTGCTAGAAGCTACTTTGAAACCATCTTTAGCAAGGTTCAAGTTAGCAGCTGTAACATACGCTTCAAAAATTGGCTGTCCGGGTCGAATTCTGGCAGCTAGTCCTGTTGCCTTGCCAAATGCCCTTCTCATACCTTCTTGTAAACGGTCTGCACCAGCTGTTGCTATCATTTTGTTTTCTCTAAGAAAAACATGGGGATATACTTTAAGAGTCGAAAAAAATGTCGTCTCGCCTGCTTTTGCCATTGTCTTGTTAGCTGCCAACCTTGCAGCCTCTAGGGCATTATGTCTTATCTGCATCTTCTCAGTTGTAAGCAATTCAACTTTGTAATCATAATTGTTCTTTGCCTGTCCAGAAGAAAACCTAGCGATTTTTATCTGTGGTTTTCCAGCAATATATTCACGTCTTACATACGGCATACCACGTGATTCACGATAATTAACTCCCTTCATCTCATATCACAGATGTTTTGAATACTTAAATGAGGTCATAGGCTCTGATTTAATTGTTATGACCTCTAGTTTTTCATCATCTCACCATCAATCCACTTCGCTGCCTTCTGAAAATGGTGATTTTCCATATGTTATTGAAGCATTTCTTGTAGGACGACCTATGAAAATTCTTGTCAAAGAAATCAGATTTCAAGACCAGTTGGGCAATAAAGGATATGGAGAAAAGGAAAATTCCGAATACATTCTAAAACCTTATGAGGCATTGTACCTTATTTCCACCAAACGTCTAACAATGAAAGACAAGAGAAATAATAATCTCGATTTAGATTCTCTTATTGAACTTGTATCTAAATATGACAAAGATATTTTAACAAAATTTTTGATCTATCGTGACCTAAGAAGCAGAGGTTATATTGCAAAAGAAGGTTTTGGGTTTGGGGTAGACTTTAGAGTATACGAGAGAGGTGAATTTGAAAAAAAACCCTCAAAGTATATTGTATTTGGTATCAACGAAGGAATTAATCTGAAAGCTAATGACTTTTCAAATGCTATTGAACAAATAGGAAAAATGGGAAAAGAAGCAGTCATAGCAGTTATAGAAAGGAGAGGCGGAATAATCTATTACAAGGTATCAAAGACACGCTTTATTAGTGATAATAAGAATAACCAACAAAGCAATAATAAGGATGGTAATAGAGTTTTAAATAAAGAATGATATAAGTAAGCATAGTTGAGGTTTAAGGAAATATACTGTCATGATTGCAATTTATTTCTTGCAAGATATAACGTGAAATATTTTACAGATGCAAAGATTACAGAATTGGTAAGGCTTTATTACTCTATACATATCAAGAGTGGTCATTCCTTAGCAACCAGAATCTCAGACAGACTAGAAGTTTAGTATTTTATCTGCCAATAATTAGATTCATTTCGATGCTTCTGTTATTAATTGGATGGTGCTATTCATCCACTATCTATTATATGTTTATTGAGCAAGACTTTTTAGTGATCATCGGCTTTGTCTACAATAGTTCTGCAGGATGATGACGATTATGATAGTCCCCCTATTATTCTGGCAGTACCGCCAGAAATATATGAAGAGAATAACCGGACTGCCAAATCCTGCAGAATAAATTACATGCTCCGGCCGGGATTTGAACCCGGGATCGTCGCCTTGAGAGGGCGAAATGCTTAACCGGACTACACCACCGGAGCGCACAATAAAGCTGACTGAATTCTGATCTTCATATAAAACTTATGTCTAACACTAACCTGTTAATTCAAATTGGCACGTTGCAAGGTCTGTCTACTGTGACATAGACAAGATTTAGTTACAAGAATACTAGGCAACGATGAGCAATTTCTTGGGAAATATAACAGGGAAATATAACAAATTATCCAGATATAGATGTTAATCCACAATGATCCATAGCAATTGCAGAAATTTTGCAGATGCCTACTTAAAATAAGTAAATTGCCTTAAGTTAATGAACCATTGCAGCGGCGGTTTGAACAAACTGTAGTTTTTTGCTTTTTGCCCGCAATTTTGCCTTATATTTTAGATTTCTTGGCTTTGTTCTCAATCTATATCCACAGCATGGACACCACAATCCATCCCATTTTATAAATATCTCGCATATCTGACAGCGTTTTTGTCCACTAACATAGCGACCAGAACCAACCGGTTTTTGTGCTTTATGACGTATACATATACCCTTACAAGTCATGCCTTCTAATCAAAATTGCGTAATCATTTTTGTATTTAAAGATCTGTAACCATCAATCATTATTCATTAGGAAAGAAAAATGTCTAGTGATAAAAGAAAAGAAAAAGCTTCTATCTTTTGATGCCTAACGAACAGAAAGGTCCTTGACTTGGAATGCTTCGTTCATTGTCAAATACTCTTCGATTTTCATCTTTATGTCATCTGGTTCTGTATCATCCATTCCTGAGAATCCTGCTTTGAATGAAATTTTATTCCCCGAGACATTCACATCCTCAATTTCCATATCAGCATATACATTCGCAAGTTCATTTACCCATTCTTGAGCTTCACTAGAGTCTACGCCTGACGTATCGATATTGACAGTTAGCATTTTGGTCATCCAAAATCACCTACAGCAGATTTATCATAGGTGTTAATAAAGTTGACTGCCATCAATCAAAAAATGCCTTACAGAATTTAAACGATCCCGCGTTTTCGTTTATAAATGCTAAACAGAGAATACTTGTCGTGCTATTCTTTCTTTTCTTCAAAACCCCAATATTTTACGAGTTCCTTTTCAAATTTTGAAAACTGATCGTCGTTTAATGAGTCTCCACAATTCTTATGCGTCGGTATAGCCTTCATGCCAGCCAATTTAAAATCAACCTCATAAAAGTGAACCTTGGGACAATTACACATATACTGAAAGCAACTACCTTTATTCCTCTACTTATTTGTTTATCTAGGCGAACCAGGAAATATGGGTATCTTGTTTCTAAAGAAAAATAGAACAATTTATATTTACTTCTATCTTTTGATGCTCAAATGTCAATAAAACCTACCAATGATATGTTACGACAAAAGATAGATTATTAATCGTACATCTTCTTGCTATGTGTTTTGATATATGGATAAACGTATGATAACCCTAGATAAACATTTATCAACTCGAATCTAACCTATCTGTACTATGGGAAGTATGAAAGAGTTTAATGTCAAGAGTAGAAGATTTGGTCTTGCCTTAGTAGCCATATTGATTACAACAGCCATAACAAGCATCGCAAATACTTCTGGTGGCATGGTAAAAAATGCTTACGGACAAAGCAATAATTGGTATGTTGG
>DATDNG010000232.1:0-2238 GCA_036518375.1 Nitrososphaeraceae archaeon
AATGATAAATATCTTTCTTTGGCCATTCCTGTTAAAAACTAAGTATATTTGCTTATTTTTTTATTTGCTCATGGCACCCTTGCTAATTAAGCAGTTGATCTAATTTCCAGTATCACTGGGCTATTAGACCTATAATTTGAAGCTTCTGGTAGTACTAGTAATTCTATACGTTTGTCTATCCGCTCTAATTCTAGCTACACTATTGTACTATGGCTATCATAATATCTTTGTATAAATCATAAAGGACTTTTACTAACCTACAATACCATGCTAAAAGATAAATGTAGATAGAATATGCGAAAATTACTGTCATGTCGTGAAATCGGTCGTGAATGTGACTACATTGTAACAGGAGCCACAGAAGAAGAAGTGTTTGTATATACTGTAGAACATAGTATGGAAAAACATGGTAAGAAGTTAGAAGATGTTATGGACATACGAGAAAAGATCAAAGGGTTTATTTATAGTATATGTAGCTGAGGTTTTTTCAGTTCAGACACTCACATGCGAGATCTATTGTTTTGATCAAATCTAAAACCATGACAAAAAGAAAATTGTTCTGTTCATTCTAGGAATGAAAAAAATAAAGTTCATCTTTTGAATTTAATAAATGTATAATTGTTCATTATGATATAATGTCAAGGTAAGTTATTGCTGAATTCTGTTCGTAGTATTGTTCTTCTTACTCCTAAGGTAATAAAGTACAAAGTGTAGTGGATAGGAAGCTTGCAAGGACTATAATAATATGATTGGTTATAAATATAATAATAAAATACAGTCGGCCATAAATATAATTTCTGACTATAATTTAACGACCGATTTTCCTTGCAATACTTATGATACCCAAATTTCCCAGTTAAGAGTAAAAAACATGCTGTATTACCAAAAAACGCCATATTGTTAAATAGTACCTGCTGATAGAACCTAAAGGATATGAAAATAAAAAGATATGGCTGGGTTGCAGATTTACCTGATCACAGAGATCATATTTATTCAGCCCCTATGCAAGTCGTAACAAGTCTTCCTCCAAAGGTTGACCTAACACAGCAATGTCCTTCAGTATATGACCAAGGCGAATTAGGTTCCTGCACGGCAAATGCAATTGCAGCTGCACTAGAATTTGATTTAATGAAGGAAAAGAAGCAAACTTTATGCCATCTCGACTTTTCATTTACTATAATGAGCGAGAAATAGAAGGAACAGTAGACTCAGATTCTGGCGCTCAAATAAGAGATGGAATTAAAAGTGTAGCAAGTCAAGGAGATTGCCCTGAGCGTGAGTGGCCATATGATATTAGCAAGTTCACTCAAAAGCCTCCACAAAAATGCTATGCTGATGCAATTAAACATAAAGCAGTTCGGTACCAAAGGGTTGTAAGGACATTAAATCAGATGAAAGGATGTCTGGCCTCTGGCTATCCTTTTGTATTTGGTTTTACTGTATATGAGAGTTTTGAAGGTCAGGATGTAGCAAAGACTGGTCAAGTTTCGATGCCAGCACCAAATGAAAATATGGTTGGTGGACATGCTGTAGTAGCAGTGGGATATGACGATTCGCAAAGTCGATTTATCGTAAGGAATTCTTGGGGAACTGGCTGGGGTATGAAAGGCTACTTTACCATGCCTTATGCCTATCTTCTTGACGAAAATCTGGCAGATGATTTTTGGACTATTAGATTGGTAACATGAAGAGGTTGGTTGGTAGTACTAGCAGTATTAACGTACATCTGTCGATCCGCTTAATTCTTTTTTTAATTTTTGTTTTTAATGTAGGAAATTTCCTTTACATGAAATTCCTCCTGCTATTGTTATTTCTTATCTCTTCTAACTAGATAAAGTCAAGAGCTAACTAGTTTGGAAATTGGTGTGTTCTTTATCCGGTAACATTAATTTTAAACACTTTTTCTTTTACAAACTCCTTTTCCCAGCTTCTTTTGTAGATCATCTTTAATGGTTCTGTTCCTTGGTTTGTTGCTTTAAATTTGAATGTATCTGTTCCAGGACTACCCATGAGCTTTGTGGATGGTTGAAAATTATGTGATACCAAATTTATAATGCTTGTGTTAAACGTAGGAATCCACTGATACCCAGTTGATGGGTTTGACTCGAGAATTATTGTAAATTCTTGACCTTTTTTGACTGTGATGTTTTCATCTTGTTTCTTATTTTCCATAGTCGAGTTCACAACAAAGCTAACCTTATTAGTAGTAATATTGTCTTCTTTATTTTTAATATTTTC
>DATDNG010000233.1:0-2013 GCA_036518375.1 Nitrososphaeraceae archaeon
TTGGTATAGCCTTGAATTGATAACTCTGATGTTTTGCTTCTACGCCATTGTGGGCTGCATTTGTTGCTATTCACCGCCGTGGTCAAATTATTGACCACTTCCCTCTTCGAATATAATACCCATTCACTTTCATCCTTCGTATATTTCGTCTCGGCTAGCTTTATGTTTTTTGAACCGCTAGTCATAAAGTATAATTTATTGGTCAACATAGACAAGCTCAAGAAATTCACAATGTATACCTAGCGTTGCATCCGATGGATGGAGGATCTACGATTCTCTACGCACAGACATTGATGGTAATCATATAGATCATTGCATTTACAGCTGCTACGAAAACAACTAACATTCACACAGGGAAAATTCATTCCATTAGACAAAGACACAAGGTTGTCAATAAATAAATTTATCGCAACAACAACAAAGACTCCTGCTGTACTGAAAAATTTTGTAAGCAATAATAACCAACCTTATATCATTCTAAAAATATCCTACATATAATAAATATGTCAAATCATATCGAAGATAGTAATCATGATCTCAATCATTCATTGCTAAGAAAGCAGCAACAACAAGGAGAAGAACCATTATTACATCCTCATCATATAGGTGTTACAATCAGAAATACTCTTCTACGGGAATTCCAAAAATAGTAGATTTACAAAAAGAATCGTTTCCGTATCTTGCAAGATATGGGAATATATGGCGTCCTGAAGAATTTGAAAGCCATCTTCGAGTCTTTCCGAAAGGTCAATTTGTAGCTATCAAGCCTGATGGTACTGTGGTTGGTTCTGCAAGCACTCTGACCGTTTCTCTTAATCCTGAATATGCTGAACACACGTGGAAGGGTATTACTGCAAATGGATTATTTACAAACCATAATCCGAAAGGTGACAGCTTATAGATATCTCCACTCATCCAAAATATAGACATGAAGGTATAGGCAAAATGTTGTATGACACAAGAAAGCAATTAGTAAAGGAATTGCATTTGCGACGAATGATTGGAGGAGGGAGATTGTTTAACTATTGTGAATATGCAAGTGGGATGTCTGCATTGGAATATGCACAAAAGTAATTAGAAGAGAGTTAAGAGATCCTCTTTTATCATTTGAATTGGATAATGAATTTAAATTTATCAAAATCCTTCCAAATTACTTAGATGATGTCAGTTCCTTAAATTATGCTAGCTTTATTGAATGGATTAATCCAAAAAATACTAACTAGCAACAGGTCCACCTTCATCTTCATGTCATTCTCCTCATAGCCCGTCTTCGCCACGATGAATGACATCTGATTTGGGGCTCTATATTTATTCAATAGATGGCAATTGTGTATTCTAGCGCCTATGTTACATAATAGCATGTTGTTGTAAACTAAATCTGAGTGGACTAGTAATCGTAAGGCTATGCACTTTGACTATACTATTACATCTTCAAATTATTATTACATAGAAAAAAGGAAATATAAAAAAGGGATTGGAAGTCTTCTTAGGCTTAGACCTTATATTTCTTCATTTCGCCATAAGTAATTTTCAAAGAGACTTCTGCACCATTGTATCCCTCTATCTCTGATTTTGGTACATTGTATTCTTGGCGGTCTCCTTCACTTGTAATCACTACAGTATCTCCTTCTATGGCATCTACGTTTCCAGCATCTTGACCGTCTTTGGATCTTACATTCTTATGAATAATGGCGTCCCAATTAATTACTGCATCTTCTGACATTTGTAGCATATAGAAGTAATGAATTTCAGTATTTAAGCTTCCTGTAAAAACATCCGTACATGGAATACAACGAGTGATATAACCATCACGTAACAGCAATGCATATGCCATAATCCTGGGTTGTCCGCTACAAGTAAAATATCTAAAGTACCTCATGTAGGAACAAGTACGGCTTCCAATCTAAGTGATTATTTATTTTTCCATCCTGATCCAGTAACAGAAAAGGCAGTTCATGAATATCTAGTTGAAGCTGCATTGGATGAGCAGAATTGGGATCATTGTAAAGCCCT
>DATDNG010000234.1:0-4859 GCA_036518375.1 Nitrososphaeraceae archaeon
AACTGGCGAAGAGGAAATACAATATTGGAATAGCGTCATGTATGCATACAAAAGGGCTCTTGAGATGGTGTTATTTTCCGTTGCCATTGACAATAGCTTCTATAACTATTCCTCTGCTAAGTACTAAGCAAAGTTCAGACAATCCCATACTGATGAAAGTAACTCGCCATCTTTTTTAGCTTATATAACATTCTCTTAATTGCAATTCTATGAGTGATTCATTATCTAATATAGAGAAGAAAATAAACCATAGAATTCAAGAACTCAAGTACATGATGCAAAAGACAAAGAATTGAGACAGATAGATCATGGATTAGAATAGAAACACTTCAATGGGCTCTGGCACAAATACTTGCATTAAGAGGGTAAAGGTATCTTGTTTTGTGAAATAATAACAGGCATATGCTGCAGGCTTGGAGCATCCGCACTTGTACCCCATCAGGCTGTGGACTTAATCCAGCTGCAACTCCATTTTTCATTTTCATTTCGTTCCACTTGTACATGTGAATATGGATAACAAATCGCCAAGTCAAAAAGCTACTCAGGCCTATAAACTCTATGACAAAGGAAAGAAGCCTGTAGAGGTAGCTATACAGTTAGGTCTATCTGAAAATATATCTCACCATAGCTAACTCCTAGGCTCAACATCTATTGATATATCCAGCATATGCGATAAGACCTTCAGATATTGACAGGAACAATTGCAATGACAAAAATCATGTTAGGAACAAATACTGTATAAAATTCGTTACAATTAATGTCGTCAGCTAATAGTAATCATATTATTACTATGTATTTTGTTGTCGTTGTTGTTGTTAAGCTACCACCTTATGTAAAGGTTTATTATATAGGATTAGAAAAATCATAAGAAATGAACAATAACAAAAACAAAATCAAGTCAATTCTTATAATGGTCGCTGTATTATCATCCATTTTTGTATTGTCAAGTGCACTCGGAAAGCCAGTATCAGCTCAAACCAGCAATAGTAAAGCAGATAATGGTATCAACGATTATAAAGATTTCAAGAATTGTCTTTTGAATGCAGAGTCCACAAAAGGTTATGCTACAGAAAAAGAAATAAAAACATGCTTCAGTCCTATCTACATAAACAGCACTAGTAGTGGTAGTACAGATACAGGCGCTCCTCCTGCCGGACAATAATACTGAGGACAATATCGGCAAAAAGGATAAAATAGAAGGAAGAGGAACAACAATAACAATAACAATGTAGCTCTTGCTCCTTCTATTAGAGTTAATATTTCTGCTATCGATTTGTTAATTCGTATGGCCATATGATATGCATATACCTCAAAATATGACAAACTTGGAAAGTAAATATTACTTTGTATAGGAGGATAATACTTATTAGAATTACTCTGCTATTACTATTTGTTATCTAAACATGGATTATGACAAACTATGCAAAGATATTCTAAATTTAGATCCAAAGGTTCGCTATGCAGGAGTATGTGATGACACAGGTGAAACAAAGCATGGTGGACAACGTGAAGGTATAAAGAATTTGCTTTCATCTGAAGAAACAAAAAAGTCGAACATGCAAGCATTAGCGAGATGGGGATTACGTAACGCACTTGTTCCTAAGATCGGTAAAGGTAAATACTCTATGGCAGAATATGAAAAACTTAAGCGAATAACTTTTCCATTAGAAGAGTCTGACTTACTTTTGGTAACGACAGAGGTAGATGCCGATCATAAAAAGATTATAAATAATATCCTAGATCTTCTTCAAAATCCTAGTAATAATCATGTGAGAGATTAATTTTTGTCAAAATATTTAAACTGATTAGAACAAATGACTATAAATAATGTAACAAGCATCATAGCCGTTACTTCAAATGCGGTTTAAGGTTTTTATAAATGGTAAGGTTTTTAGAACCTATGACGTCTTCTTCTGGAATAGCGCAAACGTACCAGTCTGACCGAACCACCAAAACCTCCATGGCTATTTGCAGGCACATTTGTTGATGTTTAGGTTTCAAATTTGCAGGTGACCAACCCAGTGGATGGTTTGATACAAATCTGTCTAGTGGCAGGAGACATCATTTTTACTATTGGTGATGCATCAGTCAAAATAAATAGTGATGATTGTGGATGCTATCCGCAAGACATTAAGGATAGAAGACTTGTAACAAAAGCGACACGATGAGATATTGTGATTATGACTGCGCGCGTTGACTCATGCTAGTCTACGGGCCATTCCATTCAAATGGAATATATTTGCTCGACCTGCCATTCCATTTCCATTTGAAGCCCATTGCATCAACTTCGTCTGTTACAGCGGTAGCAGAGCACACCAGCACACACTAATACAATTTACTGTGCCCATGGGAGGGACATTGGGTCTGAATGCGAGGATTCTAATTACAAATTCCACATAGGTGAAAGTAGGTATGGGTTATGGATGTCTCGCAAAAAGAAGCCTGTCTTTATACTAGACCCATCAATAATAACTATATCGACAATGACTAATAATCAACCAGCAGCAGAAGAAGAAGAGAACAACGGTAATACCAACAACAACAACTACAACAACGATGACGATGATATGAAACTTGAACCAAGATCAGCAGCATTCGTAAGTAATCAACCATCACGATTATCACAACAACAAGAACAAGGACAACAACAAAGAGAGCAACAACAACAACAGCAGCAAGCATCAGTTTACCCATATAGTGTAAAGATAGAACAAGACACAAAGGGCAATGCAAAGATATCAGTCCATACCTATCACTCAGATATCAATACAGTTAGTGACGATGCCGTAAAGGTATTTTTGGACACAAAAAAGAAACTACAGGATAATGGTGTGAAAGTTCTTGAAGCAAATGATCAGAGATAACAAACGACAGAAGCAGGAAGATGATGATGCAATTCCTATCTCTGCCGCTGACGATATAAAAGAGGACGATTGCACTTTTGCAGCTGATCACCGGTACGCTCTGATATATTTTTGGTTGTGTTGATGGTCATAAAGTCAAGTTCTTCTTTGGCAACAAGTTTATCAAGCAGCATTGAAGGAAAAGAGGAGTTTGAGCTTTAGATTGCAAAATAAAACTTTTGCAACTAGCACCAGTACTACCCATACTAATAATCCAACCATCGTAACTTTACAATCACAAACACCAGTGCAACAGCAGCAGCAACCACCGCAGCAGCTAATATCCCAATCACTGGCAACGAATCAAGAAGAGGATCCAATACCATCACCTACTACTATATCACCTATTACACAATCGAACGTGCCATATTTACTCGTTGAGCCTACAACACCACCATCTTCAACAATTATAAGCAGCAGAGGGGAGTCACTCACATAGCAGTAAAAGTAAAAGCACTGGCAGCAGCCGATAGTTAACAATTGACTAACTTAGAGATTTTTATCATTCCCTTTGCACACAGTTATAACATGTCTTGGCATGTCCCTAATATGGCTTGATAAGCGTAACTATCCTATATGCCTACTTTGGAAAATTATGGGATTTTTTGGTAAGTTTTGCACCCTAAAACGCTCTATCAAAGGTACATGTAAAGTGGTTTTCATCAACAATGGCAGAAGAACGTAGTATTGGTATTATAATAGTAAAAATATATACTTATAACCCCTAGGGTTCCTGTTAGCTTTATCAGCTATAACAGTGTGAAGTTTAGTTATACGATGAAGGTATGTTTTGTCTTGTCCTAGAAGGGTGCAAATAAGTCATATGGGCATAAATGCGGTAATAGCAGGTGGCTCATTAGGCGGTCTGAGTGCCGCTTTAGCGTTGCGGTGCATAAATTGCGATGTAAATGTCTTTGAAAGATCCCCAGGTGAAATGAAAAGTCGCGGTGCCGGTCTTGTGGTACAAATGGAGCTGATTAATTTTCTAAAAGAACACGATATTGCTACAGAAGAAGCAATAAGTGTTCCTGCCTATAAAATGCAATACATATCACAAGATGGAAGTATACAATGGGAAGAGCAGACTCTTCAGCTGATGACTTCATGGGACAACGTCTACAGACAGCTAAGGAATGCTTTACAGAATAACTTGTATCATAATGCAAAAAGACTTACAGGCTTTAAACAAAATAAAGATTACGTAGTTGCAGAGTTTGAAGATGGGCATAATGAGAAGTGTGATCTGTTAGTTGGTGCTGATGGTTCTAGTTCTACTGTACGCCAACAGCTGCTTCCTGAGGTTTTTCCAAAATATGCTGGTTATGTTGCTTGGCGTGGAGTAATAGATGAAAGTAAAGTTCCTAGTAGTATTATGCAATTCTTTGCCAACAAATTCACATTTTTTCATGGAAGAAACACCCACATTCTCTGCTATCTAATTCCTGGGTCGAAAGGTGAATTATCCGAAGGTAAGCGTCGACTCAATTGGGTTTGGTATGTTAATGTGCCTTCAGGAGATGAACTGCAATTATTGTTAACAGACAAACATGGAATACAAAGAGAGTTTTCCGTGCCACAAGGAGCAGTTAAAGAGGAACATATAGAAAAACAAAAAGATGTTGCACAAAGAATTCTTCCTAATGTTTTCAGAGAGCTTGTTATAGCAACTAATGAACCTTTCATGCAAACAATATTTGATTTATCTGTACCAAAGATGGCCTTTGGGCGAGTTTGTATACTTGGAGATGCTGCATTTGTTGCTCGTCCACATACTGCTGCAAGTACCTCCAAGGCAGCTACAAATGCTATGGCACTTGCAAATTCTATTACTAGCTCATCCAACGTAAATGTTGTTGAAGCGTTAAAGAGGTGGGAGCCAAGTCAGCTAGAACTTGGAAATTATCTTAAATACCTTGGAGTCTCTCTTGGAAACAGATCGCAGTTTAGCCAAACCTA
>DATDNG010000235.1:0-5067 GCA_036518375.1 Nitrososphaeraceae archaeon
TCGACATAGCAAAAAAATGGATAGCAAAATTTTTTTCATTAGACTAAGAAGGCAATAACGATGATATGATGATGATGGATTTGTTGTTTATTAAATAAATAACATTATAAACATTGTTGTTGTTACTTACTCTCATTACTGCTACCACCAACACCACCACCAATATTGCCTTCTACTGGTTCTATTTTATCAACTATCTTTCTTCCACTCTTTCGCACGAAGTATAACCTTATCCATAATATTATAGATAAAAATACTGCTGCTACCAAGTGAATTTGTGATCCAATATAAGGAAAAGCTGAAAAGAAAGGTATTTTATTATTATAATCTTCTACTATTTCTCCAACGATGTATACTATAATGAATATTGATATTTGAAATTCAAAGCTCCTAATATTTCTATATCTAACAGCAAGCCATCCAAATATAGCCAATGACATGAAGAGAATGACTAATGTTATTAATCCACTTGAGGAAAGCAAAGAACTACTATCAATTTGAAGTGATATCATT
This sequence comes from Nitrososphaeraceae archaeon, assembly GCA_036518375.1. Classification (GTDB taxonomy): domain Archaea; phylum Thermoproteota; class Nitrososphaeria; order Nitrososphaerales; family Nitrososphaeraceae; genus Nitrososphaera_A. The sequence continues at coordinate 514 of DATDNG010000235.1, forward strand.
GTACTTTAACTTCCTTTTCACTTTTTGTCTTTATTTTACTAACTAGAAAGATTATTCCAAAGAAAAGAAGTATGACAAATGATAACGGTTCTAGTACTCCTTTTGCTAATAAACTAAAACCAAGCGCTCCTATAGCATGGTAAATGCCTTGCATTAAAACAAATCCTGCAAGTATTATCGTTAGCATCATAAAGTATTTGTTATTATTGTTATTGTTATTATTACGATCAGTCCTTTTCTTCAATATACGAGTAAGATAAATAGGGATGGCAGCTGCAATAAAATATACGACAGACTGGGCAATCTGAATTTCAGTTGATATCGATATCAATTATTATACTGCATCCCCCCATTTTCTTATAATGCACTGTAATTCTTGTAGTAAGAACTAGATATAAAAATAGGCTGCTCAATTCCAGTTTTGGAATCCAGAGATGGAATCCGCACTTGGAATTTGTCTCTATTCTTATTACCATAAGAAGGTAACATCGATCTAAGAACAAAAATGAATAACAAAAAAATAATAAAAACAACGAAGCCTTCGATAATTATAGCATCGGCAACTATCATAGCAATAGTTGCATCTGCTACTATGATCCTCGGGGTACTACAGAGCCAAACTTCACAGAACGCACTAGCGCAAACATATGTCAGTAATGGAACTACAGCAGCAACAACAGCAAACTCTATTGTATCAGTTAATCCAAACCAATCAAGTAACAAAGAATTCTGGATAAATACAGTGCACCTTGATGGAATGACGAACTTAAATGCAGCCAAATTTTGTGAAACCTGCAGCCAGAATACACCACTGCATCCAGCAGAGAAGCCTCCTGTAAATTCCACTATACCAACTGGTGGAGGATTCAGGATAACACAGCCAAATAAAGTAGGAGCTTGGGACTTTAGGTCATTTACATTTGCTCCAGATCAAATAGTTGTTAACCAGGGCGATAAAGTGACTCTTCATTTCGTAGGAGTACAAGGTGTACATCATGTCATAACTGTCGATGGGATTGGAAGCTTTACACTTTTGAGAGGACAAATCCATACCGTATCATTCACAGCAAACAACCCAGGAACCATAAATTACTACTGCCACGTACACATGCCAAACATGGTTGGTCAAATATTGGTGTTACCTAAATCAGTGTAAATATAATATAATAAGTAGAAACAGTAACACCAACGTAAACTGATATTTGTTCTGAATGCACACGTATAAGATAATCATAACAAATATCTTCCTCAATTTTTTGCAACAGCAATATTTCTATTTATCGTGTTTAGTTATTACATGTAGGCACACTAGAAATACAAAGTGGCAAGCCGAAATATATCGTATCTTGCCATTGTACAAGGTGGATGCAGTTAACAGAATTATCCAGACGATGTTGGAAGGGTTCTTCAGAGTGTTGGTACAATTTTTAATTTTTAGTATCCAAGATTCAAAGCAAAGTACATTTCATCCTTTTACTTCTTTGATTCAGAGGTGTTTTAAAGACCAGTAGCTTCAATTAAGTTTATCAATTCACTATACTGTTTGATGAATTCTCTGCCCTTGTTAGTTATTAATACTAAACCATTCGTCGAACGGTGTATCATCCCCTTCGCTTCTAATTCCATCAAATGATTCATCATCTTATCATAAGACAGTCTAGAATATTGTTGTATTCTAGTCGGTCTTGCCATCAGATTAAGGGTTCTCTCGTCTTCTATACCACAAAGAATTGTATAAAAAAGCTGGAGTTTATGCCTTTTCTCTTGTTTCAATTTCCGTCTTGCTCCAATCTGGAAAGAGATCGATGAATTACTCATTTAAGTTGAATGTTTGCTTTGTGTTGCATGATAAACTATCAAATTTAATTTGGCGAACTTCGACATATATACCTCCACGCCTTATAGCATTTGTTAGATCTGTAACGAATAAGTAAGATAGAAAAATCCACATATGTCTCCTCGATCCGACAACCACCTTCTATGTATGTAAATAATTGTTATTTCTATCATCCGAAGATCATACACAGACTAAAGTTGGTAGTATTGCTCTCTATCACTTATTGTTATATCTTTGAGAGTCGAAATTCATAATATAACACCATGCCAATTCATTTATAATAATTGGTTTTGATATGAAACTGAATCTGTATTTTTCAGCCCTGAAATTTGTGTCTCTGACATCACAAAACAGATGCTTCCTTGAAGCAAGGCAACGGCATAAGGTGATAGTACCCGTAGTTGAAAGTGGTTATAGCCTTTGTTATTTTGCAGGTTATCAACATGCATAGCAAAGTTGTGAAATTATTTGCTATAGTCTCATCAGTCAAGGGTTCCATTATACTATTACGATTAGACTGTCCTATAGCAAAAAATTGCTCTGCATGTATAACCATGTAAACTTATTAATATACACATTTACTTTGAGCCATATGTGAGTGCACCAACTCCTGGTAATTTCAGTGTAGTGGTAAAAGGCATTCTTCCAAATGGCAAACATTTTGTAAAGCTTGCAATGTATAATTTTCAACCAAATGGAAATATGCGAGAAGATTTTTGGCAATGGGATTACGATCAAGGGGATTCATATAGTAGTCAACGTTCAATTGGAAGTTTACCTAGTCCTATACCTTATTATCAATGCAAAGATGATGAGGATAGATATGTAATAGGAATGAACAGATTTCACAGAGAAAACTTTACAACAATTTATGGTAGATGGACAAGAGGTAATAGAAATATCCATATTGATTTTAATCAGGATAACCAAGAAGAAAGGTGGTATATAAGTTGGGAAGACAGTGCTAATAATCTGTTCAACATATTATATAAAATTGAACTAGTAGATGCTAGCTATGTTGATCATAGAGACAGATTCTATCTCCAAAGTGATCTATCGAGACTGACTGACCCTGTTCCTCTAAATGTCGGATGGGGTTTTGGAGTAGAAGGAGCAGGATTAGGAACAGGGACATCAATTGATGAGTGTCATTTAAAGAATTATTATGGACTACATCTTAGACACAACAGCTGGTCAAACACAGATGAAAATATAGTGCATAGTGGAATGCATCTCAAAGATTTCTACAAGACTAATAATAATGTACTGAAGCATTTATTTTGGGATTGCAAACCTAATGGTCGTCATTGGGTTTTTTCATATTTTGCAATCCCAAATTCTAATTCAGGAAGGTTAGCTCAAAGAAGGGTATTCTATCAGACAAGCCATGACTTTGATAACGATGGTCATATTTCCGATGATATAGGTCATGTTTATTCTGGAATTCAAATTTTAGATTCAAATAGCAAATTACGAGGTTTTGTTTTTGCAGATGTCTCACCTAGAGGCAACGCAGAACATTTTACAATATCTTCAATGTACTATTTGGATTCAAACAATGATGAAGCACATTTTGGTGTAAGAAACTCGCCTCTACCTGAATAATGAAAACATAAAGTATATGTGATAAGCAATGAGCATCTGATTACGAGTCTAGTTTAGTTAAGTAACGTCGATATTTCTAACATCATATGGTGGAACCTGGAGCAAACAATCGACCAGCTAAGCAAGTAACATTACTCTTAGCAGAACAGACGACGTTTATTCAACGTCAGAAATAGGAAGAGTGTATCTCCTTTTGATCAGCTATTGTTGATCAGCTGATGTTCATATGCATTATTTACCAATGCGTATCATTTATTATCTTGTTATTGTTTATCCTGCTTCCCACTGACTCCATCGATTTTGAGCATCGCTTCAAAGTAGACAATTCTTAATAAGAGTAAGTTACTTCATGTGATCGCATCTACAAAATGATGTCAAGGGGTGTATTTTTCTTAGTATTGACTATTCTTTTAGTATCGATCATTGTCTTTCTTTTTAGAATGATGTTCTCTCATTAACCTCCAAGAGCTGAGAACAATGAAGACACGAACAAGACAATAAAAAATCCAATAAGTTGCTTCTGTTCACGCTGCTTCTTACATACAACTTTCAAGTGATAATTCAAATCAAATTGACAAGATAGACATGATGTCTCGACAAGTAGTGTAGTGTCATCATAGTCCGACAAGATAAAGTAGAATAAATATACTCCCTCCCCCAAGATAGAGCTTTAACATATAAACAAGACGTAGTTATCAAATCTTTAAAGATAGAGACCCTCCATATCTTTTTCGATAGGAGGCTTGACTCTATCTCTCTTTTTCGCAACCAGTTGATCACAAGTTCCATTATTATTATTATTATTATTATTATCAGTTCATCTACTTTGTGAAATTCCTTGGGAGGTGGTACCATGAGACCTGCAACTAATTTGTCGCTCACTATAAATGCTCCCAAGGTGCTTGTGCACATTACCATGTTACTGGCAAATCCTGCACTTGATAGCATTGGTATAGTATGGGTGTATATATATTATCAAATTAGATAAAACATAAATGAAGAAAACGACAACATCATCCTCCTATTCCATTGAATATCCCCCAGGCCCTCATTCAATTTTGCCTAACAAGCTATTGCGGGAATTTATAAATAATCCTATCAAAACCTTGATG
>DATDNG010000236.1:0-13561 GCA_036518375.1 Nitrososphaeraceae archaeon
TTTGCCAATAACATGACCCTCTTCGTATTCAAGTTTTCTCCCTGTCTTCTTTATAAAGTCCCAAACAATATCTCCTGGCAGCATGCCATCACCTTTTGAAGAAAAGAAGTCTGAAATACCATATTCATTATTAATTTCTCCATCTACAATATGACACTTTTTTTCGTCTGGAAGATTAAACTTACACTTTATACATGCTTGATTGTTGTGATTGCTTGTTTCCTGTTCCTCATTTTTTTCTTGTTCTTTGTAACCTGACTCATCTTTTGTCATCTTTTTCTTTGAACTTAGTACATTGTATAGTGCAGCATCTTTTAATGCTATATCCTTCTCTTCTTGTTGTCCTGTTGACTTGGCGATGACCGACTCTTCTACATCATCCATTTTACTTTAGGTCTTGCAAACAACTATACTATATGATATTTAAAAAGAATGCATGTAAGGGTAGTACTGGTTGCTTTTGAAAGAGAAGTCAGTTATACTGTCAAAATACTTTTTAACCGAACCTGATCTTTAAAAAAATTCAATACAACAAGGGACAAACCTATGAATAAAAGGATAAAGAAAATCCAAAATCAAGATGACTATGAAAAAAGTAGTTTCAAAGTGCTTTGTTGCATAACTATACTGGATGTATTATATGACTTCCTTTCATGCTCTATTTTACGATAATGAACAGGTTGTATAGTGATGCTTTTAGTATTGTCTCTTTGACCATGTTTGGAAATTTCTTCGCCGATACATGTTCTCCAAATGCTCTTTTCAGTGATGAGAATACTGTTTCAGCAGCCATCCATCTAGATCCATATTTAACTCTAGCATTCCATCCTTCAAAATTCTTTAGCTGATTAAGTACAACTCTCTTTCTTGGAAGGCAACCTACTGATCTGCCATACGAAGAGTTTTTCCTTACTTTTATTGCAGCTTGAATGTTCTTATTAGAAAGATATTGAAAATTTTCATTACTATCGTATGCCCCATCTGCAATTACTCTCTTTAGGGTATTATTTTCTAAAGCATTGTCTACGAGTTCCTTTAATTTACTGCCATCGTATACCTCTTCACTTGTGACGTCAAGTGAAACAATTTTCTTCTTCTTGATATCTACAGCTACATGTATCTTCAGATAGCCTTTTCTTATAACATTCCATTTATGTGGTGTAGCTACTCACCTCTATTAGTTACCTTTATTCCAGTGCTATCTAATACTATGACAATAATATCGTTTCCTATTCTTTCATTAATTTTGATATCAAGTTTGTTTACTCTTCTGTTTACTGTTGTACTGTAGTCAGGAATAGACGGTGCTTTCTTCCCTGCGTGTGCTGTTACTACACCCTCGTCAGTCTGTCTAAACGGTAAATGAAAATATATTCGCATATAACCAAGTAATTGAACAAAAGAATTGGGATACCTGTATGACGCACCTTCTTTACCCTGGTTCATCCTATGAAGTTCATTATTCCAATTGTCAATAACATCAAAATCAAGTATTATTTCACCACGTCTTACCAATGACTCATTATAGGTACGCCAGTTAATCACTATAGATGACGTAATATCGTCTAAGCTATATACTATGAGGTCAAACCATATCAACAGAACGGTGAGTTATGCAACAATGCAGTTTCAAAGAGATCATGGAAGACATGCAAGATGCTAAAGATAAAGTATTAGAATCATTACCAAAAGTAAAGAGAAAACAAATTCCAGAAGGTCAGGAAACAACAAAGGAAATACTATAAGGAGATAAGACAATAATAAATAAAAAATCATTACAAAAAATCCTAATTAAGACATTAACATTATCACGGTACAAGGACGTTGTTCTGTGCCTGAAGCATACATATACACCAACAATCTTCGTTATTTCAACTTGAATATCATTCATTAAGCTCTATGCAGCTTATTTCTGTGCTGTTGTACTTCCTGCCAACATACATACAATAAAAATATTCTTCTGTTCATAATTGTAACCATAATATCATTGAAAAATTGTAGAGTTGAATAGTCCTTAGAGTAATAATGTAGGTAGAGTTAGTGTCAAACTCTTGTATTCTAGTTTCAATGAATCTGCTAACTATATTGGCTCAACATTTCTATCCATTGGTTCGCTCTGATTTCATTTTCAGAGCATGATTCATTGCTTCAAAAGCTGGTCGATAGCTCGTATCTAATTGAAATGCATAGAATGGAACTAATACGCCTCGATACACTTCTCTCTGAATAAAATGTGTGAGGTTATGGTTATTCCCAATAGATTCTATGGTGAGAATATGCTCACCATCAAATAACCTAGGTATTCCACCAAACCGTCCTAACCAGCGTAACTCATGATTAGATTCCACTTTAGTGATAGTAGGATTAATGGTCATACCTTGTGTATTTATAGGTTGTAAATGTATAGTTACTATTGCACCTTGTCTTATTTCCCCACTTGCTTGATCCATAAAAGGATTCCATTCATGAAAATCAGTAAAGTTCGTTAAGATATGCCATACACGTTCATTGGGTGCTTGAATATCTATCTGCGTATAAACTTCTTTAGCATAGAATGCAGCCAATAAGATTACCATTAATACCACAGCTGCTGGTATAGATCCAAAAATAATGGCTCTCTTTATTGAAACCATATTAAGACAAATACAACTCTCTTCCTTTGTAGTATTATACATCTACTAATATTTTTCTTCTTATAACATAAATCAAGAATTCATTTACAAGAATATCGCATCTATATTCATATAACACTATATCTCATTTACAAACATCTATTGTTGTCGAGGTCGCTTTTTTTCCTTGTTTTAGTTTATAATGAGTAAGCTGTGAAATGTTTTTCCGCATTTAGTAATTCCTGATATTCTTAACAGTATTTTTCACATCTAATTCTATTTTATCCTTTGTTTATGGTCTTGCATACATATTGCCATATCCTTCTCAGGGTTTGATACAATCTTCAATTGAAGTAACTATGATAATCATTTTTTCAATTTTCATCTAAACTTTATCTTTTGTTTTTTTGCAGCAGTTTTCGAGTCACTGATATCTGTAATATTATGCCTCTTCTTATGACTTTTCAAAACAATGGTACCTGAAAATCAAATCACCTTTTACTAAGTGACTGAAATAATTATAACCATATTACAGGCTTTACGATATAAGATATATGATGCATGTGAAGCCGCCACATTGATTTGACCAAAAATTCAAATCCAGAAGGACAATTACCTAGTATCTGCGTTATCCGAGTCCCATGAGAAAAATAAAACTCTTCGCTTCGAGTCTTGATGGCTATATAGCAAGAGGAGATGATGATGGCATAGATTGGCTGCCTGCTAACGATGGTGATTATGGCTTTTCGCAATTCTATGAATCAATAGATAATATTGTTATAGGCAGAAGAACATATGATAAAGTCTTAGAATTTGGAAAATCAGCTAAAATCTCAAACTAAAGAGAAAAAAATCAGCAGATGTGATTTAGTTATGCTGATGTAATAGAATTTATTGCGTTGTTGCATGAATCTGATATTAGTCAACAAATTTGAGATCTTCATTCAAAAGAGAGTAAATTGTATTTGCTCCATTCTTGAGAATCGCTAAAGTCGTCATCTTATACCGATTTTTCTGAATTATGCAACAAAGCAGAATTTATAACTCATCTAATTCAATCCCAGGATAAGGATATTTGGCTTGTAGGAGGTTAAGATGTTTTCCAGGAGAAAAAGAAAAAATGAATTTATGTAGTTTTTATAAGCTTATGGAAATGATCTTTGTTCTTTGCTATTTCGTCGTTCCATGTCTCTTCTGTATAGCCATGAACTTCTATGCCATGCTTTTTGGCATTTTGTAATAACTCTTCTTCATTTTCTCCATACATTGTGTGTGTACAGACTGGATCTCCTGCATCTTTGCAGTTTAGGCTCAATGTCATTTCAATTACACGTAGATAAGACTACGTATCGTTCATTTTTAAAAGTTTCCTAAGAGCTTTTTACTCATTATCTATATTTGACTAACATGGGTAAAAAGTAAAAATGACATAATAGAGAATTGTGTGAAAATAGACACGATGAGAAAATCAATAGAAAATTTTACTTCATTAAACATTTCTGCACGACCAAGATAACCCGAAGCATAGAGTATTGTATTCACAAAGCCGGTCAAACGGAGAAATCAAGTGATCATATCCTGCGTACTGTGGTTGTTGCGTGTCGCTCCGGTATTTGAAGCAATTATAAAAAATCATTTTATGGTTAACTTAGACGATATCATCGCTGTCTTGAGAATATAAATGCATTTAAAGTGTCAGTGGAACATACCTATTACATTCTTATCTGGGGCCAAAGCATTTTGGAGGGAGCAAAAAAAGATGATCCAAATTTATGGATACGCAGCCCCGCAAGCCAAAGCGCTTCTCCGTACCCCTTTGAAAGAAGGGAGCCTCGAGCTCATGACGTAGTAATCGACATAGAGTATAGTGGTATTTGTCATTCGGACATTCATCAAGTGAATAACAGATGGGGGGCATCAACCTTCCCTATGGTTCCAAGACACGAGATAACAGGAATCGTCTCACAAGTCGGGACAAGGGTAACTCGTTACAAAGTGGGTGACAGGGCAGCTGTTGGCAATTTCGTTGATTCTTGCAGGAGGTGCCGCCATTGCCAGAAAGGCCTTGAACAGTATTGCGTCGAGGGAGCGACTTGGACTTATAATAGTGTCCGGTGTTGCTGGCAAGATAATGGTGATCGTCACCCAATCTTTAACATATATAAGAATAATGCTTTAATTTGTGTCTACACAAGTAAAATAATAATATGACGAGTGTAACATCAATAAAATAAACTAGAGTAACATCTTAGTTCAATTTAGAACCAAATATGATTTAGATTAATTATCAATTTTGATAAATTGCTGTGACTCCTTTTGATAAATATGTTAACAGTTAACCAAAACATAATATCAAATGCCATTACAGGATTTTTTGCTTCCTTTGGAAAATATAAAGTTTCAAAGTAAAACTCTTATACGCTATGCAGGTAAAAAATATAAAGTTGTAATTACAGATAAGAGATTCATTTTATATGCGCAAAGAGGATTATTTCTAAAATCGGATGATATAGTCAGTGAACGCTTAGATAGGCTTAACGGACTGGAGTATTCAGAAAAAGGTCTGATGTTTAGAGAAGCAAATATATCCATTCAAGGTACTACAAAGATGAATATTCATGGTCCAATTTCAGAATTAAAGCCCCTATTTCACACTATGGAATCAATTATTAAAAGTATCTAAAAATTTATTATATCTTAATTGGAAAATAGTTAGCTGTGATCCGAGTAGAAAGGCAAAAATAAGAGTTCAAGACGGTAAAACTAACGACGAATTTAATATTGTTATGATCACAGGATTTTTGTGGTAGAATTGTGAAACCTCAAACAACAAAAGTGCTATGGAACATAGATATATATTTATCAATATACTTTTACTAAAATAATATTTCAAGTAGTATTTCTGTAACAACATACATTAGCATAATTGGATAATTAGCGTACAACTTATATTTTGGATACAAACGTTGATTTTTCATGGCTAAGGGAGCTAAGAGGGGCGGTAGAGTGCGCGATAAATGGCGAGATAAACAATGGATAGTAATTAATGCTCCATCTGCATTTGGCGGAAGCGCTTTGAATTATGTCCCAATTACAGATGCTGATCATGCTAGGAGGCGTGTAATTGAAAATACCATGTTTGATATTTTAAAGCAAGATCCTGCGCAACATCAGACAAAGGTCTTTGTTCAAATTGATAGAATTAACGATGGTATTGCTACTACTATTTTTAAAGGACATGAGTATGCAAAGGAATTTTTGAGAAGCTTAGTCAGAAGAGGTAGCTCCATGATCGACGATGTGCATGATTACACAACAATGGATGGCTATACTTTTAGAGTTGAAGTAATCGCGTTCAGTCAGAGAAGACTCAATACCTCTAAAAAGCACGAGATCAGAATGATTGCTCGTAACTTACTGTCCAACAAGATTCCAAAATTGACAATAGACCAATTTGTGCAGGAGGTAACTATGGGTAAGATGGGAGCCGATCTTCTATCTGAGGCAAAGAAAGTTGCATCACTAAGACACATAGGCATCAAGAAAACAAAGTTGATTTCAACATCAGAAACAAGGGCTATTCAGGAGGCAAAGGTTATTGGGACAGCAGAATCACCAATAGAAGAAGAAAAAGCAGATGAAGAACCACCAGCTGAGTCACTGCAATAGGCTTTTAGTTAATATTTCTCATGTTTTTTTACACTGATTTGGATTATGGTCCTAGAGGACGATATCAGGCTTTCTTCCGCAGAAATTAATGTTGTAGTTCATGCTACTGAAAATGAATATAAAATATTACATTCTATAAATAATGTCCTTTTAATAACTCCTGAAAAGTTTTCTCACTCAGTATCTGAAGGTCATTGGGGAAATAGAATTTTATTGCTCACTGCTACTGTTGACGGTCAATCAGCTAAAGATCTCATTGTAAAAATCATGTCTTCACTGAATAGCAATGATAAATACCTTCTTTCAAACCTTTTTGACAAATATGTTGATTGGAAGGGAAACATATACATTCGTTTGGACAAACAAAGGATCTGTAATGGCAAGATTTCTCTTTCCGAAAGTGACTCTATTAGAATTAGATTCAGACCAGTCAGAAGATTCAAACCCAGTAGCAACCTACAGAATTACAGGGGGCTCTTAACGTAAAGCGCATAGATCTATGTATTCATGCTATTAGTTTTGTGGAGATCGCCAAAATGGCTAATATTTTAGAAATCGATATACTAGGAATTGACTATTACGATAAGGTGGCGAAAAATATTATATATCGCGTAAATAGGAAACAACTACCACCATCACCATTAGTAGCGTCATCATCATCACTCTCCTCATCGATAGCAACTACTACATATCCATATCTAGTAGTTTCTGAAAAAATTGAAGAATTATTATTATCGTCGTCTTCATCTCCTATTATAGATATTTTCGGGATTAGATCTTTTAGAGACTTTAACGACGATCTAAAAAAGAAAGTAAAAAAAAAGGGAGGAATTGGATTGGAAGTTACGTTAGCTGATCTTCGTAAATCTGATGGATCACAGGTTGGAAAGTGGTTTAGTCAGATAAGAAACCTCTACAAATTCTGCAAATCCAGTAATTGCCAATTCATTCTTTCTAGTGGTGCGAATTCAATCGAGGAGATGGTTTCCGGGCGCTCTTTTGATGCTATTCTAAAAATTTGCGATATAAAACCAGAGAGTTACTGGCAAGAACTTGGAAAGTGGATCGAGTCCAAATCCCAATACAAGGTGTTTATAAATACTCAATCGGAGGGATAAATGCCGCTATTTGGCAATATTATATAGCGGACAGAATGATGGAATCGGAATCATTAATTTAATAAAAAAACGAAACTCTGAACTTTTTGGTCACGTCGCAACTGAAAAATCATCCATCAGGTTGATCCAATCGAAAGGAACAAATCTTGTAATAATTAGATGTAAATTAGAAGGCCTTGATAACATATTGTCTACTATAGCCTTATCATATCCTCCTCTTACAACGTTAGATATGTCAGGTACTTTGAAGAGACTACGCAAACGCTTGTCAAGAAGAAAGGAACTAACAAAGGTTAATACAGTGGATAGCGTGTTTCGTACCGGGGATGAGGTAAGTTTCGCCGCTCCAGACTGAGTTAAGAATCGATGAAGATCTCGCGACGAACCGACCCAAAGATATTATCATCATATCGTCTTCATGATCTTTAAAGCTTTATTGAGTGTGTCTATCTATATAGATATAAAATTTTCATAAAATAAAATGTATACATTTAAGATTGGTAATAATAATACCAATATTGAAATAATGGATTTCTTTTTATTTATTAGTTTTTCTCAGATAGAATGAGTTAAATGGAATGTCAAATTTACATATAGTCAAATGGAAATTCTTTACAATCACCCGCTTTATAGGCCGCCCTCTGAAGCTAATTCAATGATATTTCAGGTTACATTAGGCTGCTCCTTTAACAAATGTTCATTTTGTAACATGTATCGCACAAAAGAATATTCAGAAAGACCATGGGAGGAAATAAAAAAAGAAATCGACTTTGCTGCCAAGGCATACCCTGAAACTCAACGGATATTTCTTGCAGATGGAGATGCACTGAACCTCGCCACTGATAAATTAATTCAGATTTTGGAATATACATATACCAAATTCATAAACTTAAAAAGAGTATCATGCTATGCAATGCCAAAGAATATACTGCAAAAGAAAGATGATGACTTATATAAACTAAGAGCAGTTGGACTTGATATGTTCTATGTAGGTATTGAGACGGGTAACGATATTCTTTTGAAGAAAGTAACCAAAGGTGCAACAAGCAAAAGAATTATTGAGAGTTGTCAAAAAGCAAAACGTCATGGATATATTTTATCATGTATGATAATTCTTGGATTGGGTGGGAAAACATATACTAACGAACATATTCGTGATACTGCCAGAGTCGTAAGCGAAATTGCGCCTGATTATTTAGGTGCATTGACATTATATTTAGAGGATGAAATTTATAATGAGTTTATGACCAAGTTCGATGAACCTTTTACTCCATTAGACGATATTGCAGTTTTAGAGGAACTCGAAATGCTCATTTCAAATTTTAACCCGGTGACGCCAGTAATATTTAGGGCAAACCATGCATCGAATATCTATTCATTTGGTGGCACTCTTCCAAACGATAAACATAAATTATTATCTTTGATCAGAGAATTGAAACTCCATCCAGAAATGCTAAAACCAAAGGTTTTACGCAGATTCTAGCTGGTGGTTTTCCTTCAGTCAGATAAAAACAAAAATAGGTTGCTCAAACAGGATTATGATTATAGCAGTTATTCCTTGAATTTTCATACCAAATTCGTCATTTGCTATAAAGCATATACTACTGTTATTATATCGTAAAAGTGTCCAACATCTAGTAGCATCTTGGGTGTATGTGGATAGGTAGTCAGCCAGATTAATACTGCAGGAACTGACGCACATACGATGATAGTAAGGATGATTAGCCAGACAGCAGTCATCTTTTCAACCATAATTTACCAGTTTTCTAGATGATATATAAATTTAAGTCCAATGCATATATATGTATATATCTTCTATGAATCACTATTTTCTTCATCGCTACGGTCTTCCCAATTAATCGGTATATCATTGTAGATATATCATTGTCAAAACGTCTCTTAAATGGTTATTTCCAATATTTTCTTCTAATCCTGTTCTATTTGATTATCCTTTATTCAGTTTATTTAATCATGCTAGTATATCCTTCTGCTGTCTTTTGTTAAGGCCAATGATTACTCTAATAGTTAAGATTGATTGATTAAATTTGGAATAAATGACATTCAATAAGGATTGTTACCATAATGAAAATTTTTAAAGCATTATAAATTACCGGCTATTAGATCATATGAAATTCACAAGTATTTTGATATTATCTACATATTTTGATATATAATAGAATAACATAATGAATATTAGAGTTATGTATTGTATCAAATAAAAAAACAACGTTTATCTTTTTGTAATGAGAATATCCAATGGGAATCCACCAATTTCTGTAGCCCTATCCTTTGGCTTGCAGTGGCAGGCTATGGGAGTGGGCTATTAAATTAAGATAACATTAATACAATATGATCTTACCTTGGCTGGCACTCATCCTCAGATTGTACTATTACCTCTTCTACACTAAGCCTCTTTTTGCAACATATCCATTTTTAACTGATAAAGCCGCAGGGAATTTCGGGCTCAGTTTTCATCTCCTTTTGGCAGGTAGACCTTCCACTGCTAATTATTTTTGGCATTATAATACTTTAGCCTTGGGCATACTAGCAGTATGATTAAGAACGTTAAATCTCAGTTAATAATCCTTATGCAGTAATGCCTAATAACATTTCCTCAAATTTTAATTAAAATCTCACAATACTCTTACAACTCCCTTTATGTCAACAAACACTAAATGCAATTATGAATGGATCGTATTAAATAACCATATAGGCAAGTAGGCAGATTATCCATCATCATGTGTTTTGTAAAACCAGCAAGATAAGTGATTTGTTAATATAGTATAATTCGTATAAAAATAGGATTATAAATAAGCGTATTTGACTTTCCTCTACTAATAAATGAGATTACTAGAATATCAAGGTAAAGAATTATTTGACCAGTATGCAATTAGAATTCCAAAGTCATATCTCGCGCATAACATCGGTGAAGGAAAGGAAGCAGCAGCAAGACTTGGTTATCCAGTTGTATTAAAGTCACAACTTATGGTCGGTGGTAGGGGAAAAGCTGGCGCCATTTTGAAATGCCAAACAGAAATGGAAATGGTACCGAAATTTAATGAACTTATGTATAAAGAGATAAAGGGCGAGATTCCCCGTGGCATTTTGGTTGAAGAAATAGTGGATCTAAAAAATGAACTCTATCTGTCTCTTTTCCTTAATAGGAGCAAGAGATCTTATTCCTTAATTGCATCAGCTGAAGGTGGAATGGAAATTGAGAATGTTGAGAATAAAATCATTATAGACATACCTATTAATGGGCTATCCTTGCAAACTGCAGAAGATGTAGCACATAAGATAGGACTGACTGGAAACACTGTAATCGCATTTACTGATTTTATAATGAAACTTTCAAAACTTGTAGATGAGAAGGAAGCAGAATTAGCAGAAATTAACCCTGCAGGCATTCTTTATGATGACTCTCTTGTTGCACTTGATGCAAAAGTCATCATTGATGACAACGCGATGTTTAGACATCCAGAATTAAAAAAATACGAACAGATTTCTGAATTGCAAGCACAAGCTGAACAAAGTGGGTTTTCCTTGGTCGAGCTAGACGGCAATATCGCAATTATTGGAAATGGTGCTGGGCTAGTAATGTCAACGTTAGACATGGTTTCAGATGCAGGCGGCAGAGCGGGATCTTTCCTTGACTTTGGCGGCAGAGCAACCACTGAAACTATATATGAGGCACTAAAAGTTATTAGCAAAATAAAAAAGATAGATGGAATTCTTGTGAATCTCTTTGGAGGAATAGTAAAAACAAACCTTGTTGCGTTAGCAATACTTGAAGCATATAAAAACAAAGTAATTTGTGTACCACTCTTTGCAAGGATCTCAGGAGCAGAATCTGAAAAGGCGAAAGAAATATTGAAAGGAAGTCAAGCAAAATTATATGACACTGTAGAAGAAGCAATATGCGCAGTGGTTAAAGAGGTTTCAAAATAACGGAATTGAATAAAATGTCTGAGGATTTTGATATCTTTGATATATTGATTGGAAAAGAGAGCGATAAAGACTATAAGAAAAAACCTATTATAATACAAGGTATAACGGGAAGCTATGGTTCCACACATACTAGATTAATGAAGGCTTATGGGTCAAACATTGTTGCAGGTGTTACTCCTGGTAAGGAGGGTCAAAATTTTGAAGGAACCCCTGTTTATAATAGCGTTTCAAAGGCAGTTAAAACATCAGGAGCCCAAATATCCGGAGTATTTGTTCCAGCAAACTTTTTCCTAGATGCTGCAAAAGAGGCATTGGATAATGGAATAAAATTGTTGATTGCTATTCCAGAACATATTCCAATTAAAGATTCAATAAAAGTCCTTGAATATGCTCAAATGCAAGGTGCAAAAATTATAGGACCCAATACTCCTGGCGTGATTGTGCCTGAAATAATGAAAGTGGGCATCATGCCTGCTCAACCATTCAAAGCAGGGAACGTAGTGGTGCTTTCACGTAGTGGAACTCTAATGTATGAAGTATCTTATATATTGACAAGAGCAGGTTATGGACAAAAATTATGCATTGGCATAGGTGGAGACCCTATCAATGGAACAAATCTTATTGAAGCCTTTAATATGGTCAGTGACAGAGAAGATATTGAGTCGATAGTAGTCGTAGGCGAAATAGGAGGAGACTCAGAGGAACAATTAGCAGATTATTTGTTAAGAACAAAATTCTCTAAACCAGTAGTTGCGTATATTGCAGGAAGATCTGCTCCAAAAGAAAAGAGAATGGGACATGCAGGTGCAATTATTTATGGAAGCTATGGTTCAGCTGATTCTAAAGTTAGTAATTTTGCAAAAGCAGATGTTCCTGTTGCAAAGCGTCCCTCAGACATACCAGAACTACTTTCAAAAAAGTTGGGAAAGTAATATTATTAGTGGTAACACATTATTCATACTTGATTCAGATTTTATAATAGATAGTAGTAGACGTAACCCGTGGCAGTAACTCAGTTTTTAAAATTGATTTAAATTATAATCCGATAAGTCGCCAAAATTACGTTATAAGATGATATCAAATGGTTGTTAACTAGTATTGATAGTGTATCCATTTTCACAATATATTGTACAAGAATTTGATATTATCAAGGTTACCTTAAGGATATCCTATTCTTTGCCAAAGGAATTATTATTATCAAATTTTCTGCTCTGGTCTACTAATAGTGCTACTACAATATACGGGTAAATATTCTACCATCACCAGAAACACCTATTCCTTCCACATCACAAATATCAAATACAACAGCAAGTAGAGCAGCAAATACAACAGCAGCAACATCTTTTGCTGCACATGGTGTAAGAATTATATCACCTGTCAAACAGGACAAAAACCATAACACCGTCAACTATGATAACAACCAATGCTAATGCAACAGTGTTTTTTCAAAATCATATGAAGCTTGGAGTTATTTACCTCCAAAAGTATAGTGGAAGTCTATAGCGGAAAGATACGAGCTTAAAATAACTGATGAAATAGAGCTAATTTTTCTTTAACCTATCATGAAGTAGATATACAAGGTATAATATTATAAATATAATCATATAATATTATAAATTCAATTATGAATATAAGTAATCAAATTGAATTGAATTTGTATAGCAATCCTATATCATGGATCTTGCCTATGTAACGATGTGTTTCCACTTCAAACTTAGTTTCATTTACTGTATTTTGCCAAATATTTAAATAATATTAACTAGCGTACTAATTATTAGTAGCAATATGCGAAGCTATGATTTTGAAAATAGCACAGGGTTCATAGTTAATAGGACAGCAAGAGCTTTTGTCAAAGCACTTGATTCTGAATTGCGTTATAGAACAGGAGTGACCTTTGGTCAATGGAAGATCATGGTTATGCTTGTGAACCAAAATGGTCTCACCCAAAAAGAAATAGCTGATAGATTAGGTTTGGAAGGTCCAACTCTTATTCCGATTATAGATAAAATGGAAAAGGAAGGATTGGTGATAAGAAAAGTAGACACAGATGATAGACGAAATAATAGAATTTGCCGTACAGATAAGGCAGACAAATTGTGGGATAAGATGTTAGAATGTGCCTTAAAAATAAGGCAAATTTCTGTAAAAGATATACCCGAAGAAGATATCAATACTATAAGAAATGTTTTAGACAAAATCTGGCAAAATCTAAGG
>DATDNG010000237.1:0-13765 GCA_036518375.1 Nitrososphaeraceae archaeon
ATATGTGTCGTTTGATAAAATATAAGTAGAAAAACATACTGGAATCTGAATCTGAATCATATAGAATGTCAAGAGACATCCGCCATTTATTATAGCAACTATTGTACTTCATACTGGCGATTTTTTATCTTATTGTAAACTCTATACATAGATATACATTTATTGTTCAATGAGCAGCAGAAGGACTTGTCGACTGTTGATAAATTGGCCGAACAAATACATAACAGGATTTCAAACAAATGATTTGACCAAGAATACTTGAAAGAAGGATTTGCTTTCGTTATAGTATGAATTATTGCACATACATAGAGCAAGGAAACGATTCTCATACAAGTATTATTATTATAAGGTCAGATTCTTTCCATTTGACTGTTATGTCTTTGCTAAATCGTATTGAGTAGATTGTTATATTCAAAGTAGAAGCTCATGACTTTTTTTGAATAGCCAAAGGAACCATTGAAGGGTCAAGCATCAGGATCCTACTACAATTTTGATGTGTCATCACTTTGTGTTACAACTATGTCAGGTTAAAAAAGCAAGATGTTTGACGCTCCTCAGCCTATAAGCGCGTTTTTTAGAAAACTTCCTTACTGTTTTAACTGTTCTCATTGTACTTGATTTTTTTCTCCTTCATTTTATTATATGAATGAAATTTCTTTACATGATCACGCATTTGTTCCATCCCTATGAATCCAACACTACACTTTTTGCAATCATAAAGCATATCCTTTCCATGCATAACCTGTTCGTGTTGCATGGCTACTTCAACCTTTCTGAATTTCTTTCCGCACGTTGCACATATGTATTTTTTGAAAAAATTCAATTTTTATTTCCTGATTTGATTTTGTGTATCCCAGCATGCTCTACATAACTGCCCTTCAAGCTTCCATCGTGGTTTTGGATTATATCTAACAAAACCCATCTTTTTATTACATAGGACGCAAAAGTTCAGTTTTTTGTCATAATCTGCTTCTTTCGTATCATAACAATTTTTGCACAATATAGTTCCAGATTCCATATTCCATTGCCGTCTTGGTCTGTTTTCTTCGATCTCACTGACTAGGTGTTTTCCACAGATTGCACAGTTACTAGGTTTTTCCTCAAGTTTCATTTTTTCCTCTTGTTTTTTTAGAACAAATTCCTTTGTCTTCTCAATATGGCACTCAGAGCATAGAAAGCCATGAATATTCCAATCCTCTTGAGCTTTGTACTTATGCTTGAGTTCCTTATCACAATTAGCACAGCGAAGAGTCGGTTTCTTTCCAAATAGATGCAAGGCAGTTGATGGAAAGCGTTGTATCGACACCAAATATATATTGTCGAGTCATAATAAATCCAAATCTATAAACATTATCCTCTTAAGACTCGTTGTATCAGATTTAAGACATACCGGAAACGCTAAAATTCTATCCTTACATAATATTTTAATAAAGGCATTTATAAACTAGGCATATATTATGAAAAAAATTGAGGCAGTAATCCCTCAGTCAAAGTTGGAAGGAACATTTATGGCACTAAAGGAATTGGATCTAGGTGGTCTAACATATTATGACTCAAAAGGTAGAGGACAGGTTCCAAGGCCAGCATTGCATTCTGGAAGAGGAACTTCTACTTATGTACCAGAATTTAATGTAAATTCTACAATCATGTTAGTAGCCAAGGATTCTATGGTAGACAAGATCGTAGCTAAAATTCTAGGAAGTACAAGTACTGGTCTGGCTGGAGAGGGAAAAATATTCATATCAGATATAGACGACGTAGTAGATATTGGTTCGAATAAACGAGGAGAATCTGCAATTTAATCAGCATTGTACAGAAATAATCATAGTTTAGGATTGTTTTTATGTGCATTGTTGTATAAATCTGATATTAGTCAACAAATTTGAGATCTTTATTCAAAACAGAGTATTTGCTCCCTTTTTGAGAATTGCTAAAGTCGTCATCTTATAACGATTTTTCTGAATTATGCAACAAAGCAGTTTTTATGCAAAGATAATGAACAAAACTAAAACCAAAGTTCAAGATTTTAAAGATATAGCCAATTCTGTTAGATTTCATTTACCAAGAGTTGAGAGATATCAAGAGGTTGTGGGTAATATCGCCTCCAAATATGGCGGAATGTCGCTTCTAGAATTTGATTACTATTTTGAAGGAAAATTTGAACCATTCAAGTACATTCGTGCTGAAATACATCTCTTATATTAATGAGAAAAATATGATAAAGTTTGCAAATAAGATTCGTTTGCGGTTAAAGCAGAAAAGCTTCTCTATGGAATATAATAATCGATTAATTTTGATTAGTGAAGGTTGATTTTAAAGACGCATAAGTTTTGATGTATGCATATAAATCCGCATACTTTGTGTTACCCGGCTAAAACCAGATGATTAGAAAACGACCTCCACAATCCATCCTGATCTCTAAGCGAAATACGCATCTCAATGTAACAATTATAACTTTCACAAAGATCTACAACTCATACATGAAAAGAGAGAGGCCGTCGTCTTCACCAATCTTGCCTGGCGAACAGATTGCATTCATCGAAGAGTTTGAAGGTGGAAAAAATACTTACATTAACAATGGATCAGTTAGATCATCAGCAGTAGGAACCAAAGTTTACGATTTTAAAAGACGCATAGTCAAGATCGACCAAAAAAACTCACCGATGTTGCCAAAAATCGGGGACATAATAGTTGGCTATATAGAAATGTTATTTGGAAACATGTTTTCAGTGAGAATTCTCTACGTGAACGATAAGAAATCAGAGGCAGGGTTTTCTGCAATTGCATCCACAAGGTTAGGAGGTGGTGGTGGACGCGATAGAGGAGATCGAAGAGCAAGACTCATATTTAGAGTCGGAGACATCATCAGGGGACGTGTAATCAGTCTATTAAATTCAACTATTCATATTACAATAGACGAAAAGGAATTTGGAGTTCTATACACTTTATGTTTTAATTGTGGCGGTGACACTGTCAAGCTAAATAATACAGTAAAATGCATTGAATGTAGCATATTTGAAGAGCGAAAGCTCACGAACGATTATGGAAAAGAGACATTCAGGTTGATCCATAAAACAGGCAATAATAATTAGATTAGTAATGAAAACTCAAAGAGTAGCCTTTCAAGGTGAAAAAGGAGCTTATAGCGAACTTGCGACTTCGCAATATTTTCGGAATACAGAGATTCTCCCGATGAAAACTTTGGAAGAAGTATTTGAGAATATAGAGATAGGTAAAGCGGATTTCGCCATAATCCCCATTGAAAACTCAATCGAAGGAAGTATTAATGAAACTTATGATTTGCTTTTGCAGACAAATATGCTTGTGTCGGGTGAAATCTACCTGAGGATAAAGCACTGCCTTATCACAAACAAACATACAAATTCGATAATAGATTCGGCATACTCTCATCCTCAAGCTCTAGCTCAATGTAGAAGTTATTTGAAAAAGAAGAGATTAGAGCCGATTCCAACGTATGATACTGCTGGTGCTGTAAAGATGATCAAAGAAAGGAACATCACAAACGCAGCTGCAATAGCTAGTAAGAGGGCAGCAGAGATATACGACATGGAAATTCTAGATGAAGGAATAGAAGATAAAAAAAATAATTTTACAAGATTTTTAGTACTCTCGAAAACGAAAACAAAACCAACTCATAACGATCGGACGTCAATCATCTTTTCAATTGACCACCTTCCCGGGGCACTATATAGCATCCTAGAAGAATTTGCTTATAGAAAGATTAACCTTACCAAGATAGAATCTCGCCCTACAAAAGAGGCACCTTGGGAATACAACTTTTATGTAGACTTTGAGGGCCACTTGAGCGAAGAAAATACCAAGTATGCATTACAATCAGTGAAAAGGAAATGTGCATTTTTTAAGATACTGGGTTCTTATAAAAAGGCCGAGTTTATGTAGTCTAGTGCCTTCTTAGCATGAGGATGAATCCAGTTACGATGATAAATATTATTGTCATCCTTATCTGTCAATTGAATACGTCTTCTACATTTCGTCTGGCATGCGTGCGGTTAATTCATAAGGACACACATACATACATATTCATGAAATCCATCTTAGTTGTCAACGTATTCATAGGCAGGATTTAACAGTTTCATTAATATATACGTCTGTCTGCAGATGTTTTACTATAATCGATATTCGATTACTATGAATGCTATGCCGGCTGTTATCATATCTAGATATAATTAATGACTGTTTTGAAGACCAGCTTAATTTCAGCGGCACTCCTCGCAGTTTGTAAGGCTCGAAGTAGAATCATCTAGTTATCATAAAACAATGAATATGATATTATAGCTTGTTGACTTCCACATTGTTGTTCCTCCGGAGATAATAAAGATACCTAGTAATGAGGCTGCAAAAACCAAATTCATAAGTTAGAATATCCAAGTCGCTATTTTCAACAAAGTCGGCTCAAACCTTGAAACTAAAATGGATGAGGACTTGTCCCCTATCAATATTTCCTCTTTTATACGAGGGCTGATTTTAGTGTGAATCTTCACGGATGTCTAATTGAATATCTAAGAGATAATTGCAATAGTTATATGAAAAAACTTATCTAATACATAAATACAACAACTTTCATTGTAATGATATTATAGTATGTAACATGATGGAGAATAATATGATCAATACTATAGCTTTTCATAAATAGATAGTGTTCATTTGTTATCTGATTCATTGAAAAATAGAAGCAAAAGTGATATAGTTGGGCCAATTCTAGAAGCCGCAAATGGCGGAGGAGCTACCAAGACGAAAATAATGTACAAAGCATTCCTGTCTTACGGCCAATTAAAGGAATATCTAACAGTTTTGTTAGAAAAGGATTTGATAAAATATGAAGAGGGAAGAGAATTATATAGAACAACAGAGAAAGGGATGCGTTTTTTGCAGATGTATACCAAGGTTCAAGAGATGATGCCTCTTGAAAATGTAAATAAGAAGTAAGTAAATTAAGCAGTGTTTTCATCATGAAACGTAGGGGGTGGACAGTCTACTATTATATTATCAACCTCATTTCATCTTTTAAATCAAGCTCTTCAAAGGCTCATTTATAAAATCCGGTAAAATGCAGTACGAACTTGACTCAATTTTGCAACTCCAAGCTCTACAGAATAGCTAAATTTCATGAGGTATCTAGGATATTCTCAGTTCTCATCTTGTTATAACAAGGGGCTCATTGCTGTCTTTAGTGCAGGATACGAATTTGAGATCTTATTGAAATTATGTCTAATAAAAATAGCTGACTTTTTATGGGAAAACTGAAAATTAGATAGTATTTGTCATGAAGATTAGGTTTATTTTTTTGCTCATAAATCTTCTTGGATGGTTGTGGAGGATCTCTATTTTATTACTTCCTAATAAAGAAGTCATTATTATCACCTCATACACATCATATGCATCCCCTTTAGCATAGAATATCTTGTTCCTCCAATGATCACGTGAACAAGATCACTCAATGAAACGATTATTTATCTTAAGATAAATAAGATTGATCTATATGAAAAAATTTCTTAATAAAATCCCTTTTTTCTGTTGTACGTGTATATGTTGAATGAGATAGCTATGGTGATCAATGTATATGAAATCCATCGATATCAGCATGATAATTTTCAACATGTTGTAGCAAGGACAAAGAATCATACAGAAGAATACGTAAAGAAAGACGTTGAAAAGATGAACTCAATACTAAGCGATAAATTGAAGGCTCAAGGAATTAAGTATGTTTTTGCCATGGGATCCATGACAGATATAATAAACCAACGTACAAAAAAGAGCAAGAGAGAACGATTAGAACAACCATCAATTCTTTAGATATACCATATTACTATAAAGACAATGTGATATTATAATTACTACAACATGGAATGTGGCATTAGCCCTACCCACGCCTATTTTTTCTGCGTTTTTACTCTTTATACAGATCCCTGATCTGCATCAGTATGACCTATTCTTCCATCTAGCAAGAGATCATTAATGACATTAGTAGTAACAAGATAAAATAGTACCTATTGGAGCAATAGCAAGGTATTCTATACTAAATTTTTATGGCAGTAGATCATTATTAATTCTGTATTGATGTTCGCAACAGATAATGGTTCAGATCGAGCAACGAGTATTGAAGACTACCAGAATACATGTGTAGAATTTATAACCGATATTAGTAAGGATTACAAAGATTGGGTAGACAGATATCAGTTAACCGTAGAGGAAAATAACTCAAGGAAGACAAGCATAGACAATATTGTAAAGACAACAAATAATTGGATTTTAAAATACGCAAGCACTATCAAGAAAGTAGACATTGTTATGAATGATGGAGTTAGTAAAATGGCTGAAAGTACAGCAGGTTATCCATTCAAATTTGAAGTTTTTGTAAATAATATGACTCGATATACTGTTCATCCTATTGGTGAAGTCAAAGTAAATGTAAGAGCGACTCCTAGACAAGGAAGACTTGCTCGCATAGGCAATTACCAAAAGAACCAATTGTTGCTAATTAATTCTAGCTCGCCTGTAAATTTTGCTGTTAGTTCAGAGAGTCGGAATGGTATAGATATTCTAAATGACTACATTGTTATTGATGCAAAAAACTGTCAAAAGCATGATCTAATCTCCTTTACCATAATTGTCGAAGAACATAATGGGAATTCTGTCACGGAAAGCAGAGGATATTCTACCC
Organism: Nitrososphaeraceae archaeon; assembly: GCA_036518375.1. Lineage (GTDB taxonomy): Archaea > Thermoproteota > Nitrososphaeria > Nitrososphaerales > Nitrososphaeraceae > Nitrososphaera_A. The sequence continues at coordinate 6,704 of DATDNG010000237.1, forward strand.
TTATCTTAGTATCATCAATCACATAGATCAAGACATGCATATCTCTTATCTGTATGATATATTTCTCTAGGCAATATTTTGTTTGGGAAGTCACCCAAAGTAGCATATGTGAATAGTAATAATAATGAAATCTAGAACAAGACCAGTAAATGTGGTTTGATCTTTTACTTCGTATGTTCCCTTTGGCGATGCTGTTCTAATTCTGAATCGCTCTTAAATTTCTTTCCGCATGTGGTGCATTTTAATTTTTTGCCAAAAAGACTGAACTGCATCATATAATATACTATTACTAACTATATATATCTATCCATTACCTTTAATCCAAGGTTCTGCGGCTAAACTAGTAATAAGATACTTTCAGATTACCATTACTGCACGCATATATTGGGGTAAATATGCGATAATGGTCCAAGCCCCACGCCAGTAGCAAAGAAGAGAACTAAATTTCAAAAGGATTGTTTTCGAATAGTTAATTAGAGACAAACTGAAATCCTTAAAATATCCGATTTAATCTTAATTGGACATTAATGCGACGGTCGTCCAGTTTGGTCTAGGACATCAGATTGCCAATCTGGTAACCCGGGTTCAAATCCCGGCCGTCGCATCTACTTTCTAAAAATGCAATAGAATGATAAACAAGTTAAAATTAATCTCCTTGACCGCCACACGCACAAAATCCGTATTCGTCTATCTTTTTGTCACATATAGGACACCTTTCTCCATACTCTACGTCCCAAGCATGTTTACCATACATTTGAAAATGGGTGTCTATTTCTTCAGGTATTATACTAGTCTCGTCATGGTTTCGATCATCATTTTTACTCCTCGTGTAGATAATATCGTTATCATCTTTTTTGGGGATAGCATTATTATTATCTTTTCTGTTGTGTGATTTTTCTTTATCTTCCATTCTCACTGGCTCTTTTTCAGATAATAATTAGTTATCTACAGAGTATCACGTTGTTTTGTTGTTTTGTTCTTCACGTTTGCTTTAATTATTTCAAATGCATTCTCAGCTGCCTCTTTCTTGGGAAGCTGAATCATGAAAATGTTTGAATTAGTAGCAGTAAGAGAAAAGCTAGGTGCGAGTGCAAGTAATCCCGTATTAGATAAAGCCTCAAAGAATTCCAACATATCATTAGCATATAGAAGGTAGTTTTCATTTATACCTATATTTAAAAACTTCAATTTAACATCAACAAAAACATCATATCCATTATGAAAGATATTGAGTAAAGTGTCAACTGCCAATTTTTTGCCATAAATGGCATTCATAATTTCGTTGTATCTTGTCGGGTTAATATAAATACATGAAACTTTATTTCCCTCAAAATCTATTAATGTGCACCCTTCTTTGTGTAAGTTCTTGATAAAATCATCAATTGTGTCAAAACGTCTGCTTTTTGCCACGGCACACATCAAGATTAAGTTTAGCAATAATATTATTGATTTTCCTTGATTGTTTCAACAAAATAATCTTTTAGCTCTATATTGTTTTGCATTCTCTTGTAAAGATATTCGTGTTCTTTACATAGAAAGAAAGGCATTCGATTTACTGATTCTACAATATTATAATTACTCCGTTCTTTTATTAATTCAAGCTGGACTATAAAATCTGCATCTTTACCACAAATATTGCATCTAAAGAACCCTTCCTGTGATGAGCTTTCTTCACTTTCAATATGATCATCATCTGCTTTTTTCTTACGGCCCACAACGCAACAATCGTATTTCTGTCTTAAAAGAGTTTGTAGACTTTACGACGTACTGATATGTAACGTGTAGATGTTGACACTTTTGTAGTGCAATAAAAATTCGTTATTAAATACGCCGTAGTTGCAAGTTGGCTCCTATATCTCGACCAGCAATAACCTTGGTTTATGTGACCTCTTTCTTTTTAGCCACGGTCGTGTCAAATCCAAAAGGCTCTCCTGATGTTTTATTACAATAGCCAACCGGCATGCAGAACTTAGTAGAGTTTCTGGAAGCAGAGCTATATAATGGACATTTCCTCCCATAGACCTGCCCATATAGAGGCATATTAGCAGAGCTTGATTGATTTCGCTAACATCAAAGCGCGCTGTAGATCATCATCAAGCATCATTTCATTATTTTTGTATTTACTACTGAAATATATCAGATCAATCATCTTGCGTCGATCGATGTTTACTACGCTTGTTTCATTTGTTTCACTAGGCCTAATTGAGTTTGTCAATATTACCAATTTATCTGCAGAACATGAAGATTTGACATTGTCTGATATATGTTCAAAACTCTTTCTGTGGTCTTTGTTTATAACCACGGCAACGGCAATTTTGGTTCCAGCAGGATCATTATAAATCACATCAATTCCATTACTTTTTCCATTTGTATCCTCAAGTTTAGCTACCGTACCCATCTCATAAGCATAGCTTACAAGGTTTCTTACTGCATCACGAATATCGGATTCTAACGTTTGGACATCATTGGAACTCCTTCGTATTTTGATGAAATCTGAAAGAGGAACGCCCATAATACTGCCCTTTATTCTTAATCCTGGATAGACGCTTTTGATGGTATCATCTATGGCCTCTTCGTCGATTATTGCAATATCTCTCTTTCCAGCATTTTCCATAGCATGGTATAAAATGTTTATCATAGATCTTATGTTTCTAAAATCGGGGAATTCATCGTAAATTACTTTTATCTTGGCTGCAAGATCCCTCTCCTCTTCCACTGTAAAAGCGTTTTTGGAGTCATAGTGTTTTATATATTCAAAGACGATATTAAGTATCTCTTCTAGAACATTCGAACCTGCAAGGTCAATTTTATAATTTGCTTTTTCCAATCTATCAAATACAGAGGCATCCTTCCTTCGTATTTCTTCATATGATGCAGGTGTTAGAATCAACATAAGGACAGTTGAAGGTAAGTGTGCATTGATTACTGCTTTAACAAAACTTAGTGACTGTTCATTGGAATCGAATTCATCTATTTGAAAAATTGTCAGCTTTTGCAAAAATTTAAAATTCAAGATAGCTACTGCGGATACGCTGGCGATCATATTTTCAAGCGATGTATCATCATCTACAACTGCTCTAAATTTGCCTTCAACTATTAACTTTAGAATAGATAATTCAATAGTAGAGAATTCTCTTTTTAGGACACTGTGCATAGCAGAATAGTTTGGAATGATTTTATTTTGTAATATCTCTTCTGCCTTATTTTCCAGACTCTTTCCTTTGATTGAGTCTAAAAATCCATGATGGAAAACTTTCCTCGCATCTTTGATATTTCGGTCAGCTTTATCTTTCAAGAAGTAAACAACAGCTCTTTTAATGTCATTGAGATATTCCTCGTCAAAACCTTCTAACATGGATTTGTAAATACTATGCATATCTCGTGGTAAAACCTGGGAAAGATCTACGTATGAAATTACAGCGTTATTTGAGAGCTCTTGAAGACCTCGAATGTGCAAAGATAAATGGGTTTTTCCTGAGCCTACATCTTGAATAAGCGTAATTAGGCGAAAATCCTTATCTGTCGGGATTTGGACTATTTTCGAGTACAAATCTTCTATGCAAGATACCACTGCGGCCTTTGCTTCATTATGTCTTTTGCCACCCAGAATTTGGGCATCAATGATTGTTGGTGTTGGATTGCAAGGATATGGATTTTGAGTCAAGAGGTATGGATACATATTATTATATACACCTCACAAATCCATGAACAAGACCTCTTAGAGTTATCCCTTCGTAGCCCCCAGTAGATAGTTCATATTTATCTTGATACTTGGTTGTCAACTGCTCAACAAGTCGGTAAAATTCTTCGTTTGGGATATTGTACATGTCACATAATTCATTTCTAATTTTTGCTAGTTCGACCCAACCTATAGAGTTTGAATAATTTGCAACAGCAATATCAAATTCGTTTTTGAATTGTTCAAACTGAATAGTTATTAATTGATCATTTTGGACTTTTTCTGAGACAACAGGTTCGTTCCTTTCAATCTTCAATTTTGCTAAACTCGGAATAGCATTAGCAAGGGACTCCATCGTCTTAGCCAATCCGTCAGAAGTTCTATTAACGGATTGTTCAAGAGATTTTATCGCTTCATAAGTTAGTCTAAACTTGGGGTCTGAATTTAACAAATTTTGAAAATAGTGATCTTTGTGCCAGCAGTGGTATGCCGCACCCTTTTTGTCGATAAATACATCGCCATTTGTAACCATTTTCTCCAATATTGTTTCGACGTCTGCTTCTGCAAATTCCTTGCGTAGATCAGTTTTTTTAATTCCAAGCGAACCAGAAGAAATAATTCTTTGTGAGACCTTTTCCTCTGCTGACATGAAGTAAACCCTTAAAATTATTATTTAAATCTCGACGTGATACATTACTACAATATTTGTTAATATAATTAAACTTAAACAAGTTTATTATCGTAAGAATGGAAAAATAATAAGGGATGATGAATACCCTTACTGAAAATATGATGAAAGTACTAGGGTAACTGACCAACCTTTAAAACGAGCGATAATAATCTGCCTGACAAAATAGAACCATATTTAAATTGAGTCGGAATTAAATCGTAAATTTGATAAATATTCTGAAGTGGTTCGTTCCAATCAAACATATACATTTAGGCTGTTTCGTATTCTTTAAATTTTGCTCTACCTTTTTTCATCAGGGCAAAAACAATTAGTATCACAGATATCCACATTATGCTAAGAAAGATGTTCGTAAAACTGACATAAAGATAAGGCGTAGCTTCTTCCACGTTTGTTTGGAGGATTTTAATCGATGCGTGTATATCTTCCAATCCTGTATTGTACGCTGCACTATTTGGCTCCAATGAGGAAGCAGAGTTAGCACGAGAAATCATGGCATTAAGATCATTTTGGATCAATCCAAAATCTGTTCTAGGAGTTGAGAATGACCAAACTGGATTTCCACCTTCTGGAAGCATCTGCTTTGCTGATTTAATATAATTTACTAACATTTGAGGCGTCTGAGAAGTTTGTGCTCTTGATAAATATCCTATTGCCTTGTCTACAGGATAGACGGCACTTTGATATCCATAATATGCCATACAAGCTCCAAAAGATATGAAACCCAAGATTCCTATTAACACTAGTCTATAGTATATCGAGGTCATCTTATTTCCTCCACCACCACCACCAGCATCCGAACTGCAATAAGCTGTTCTTACCATCGTTTTAGCAAGTGCAGTAGTATTTAGTGTATCGGTTTTTCTACGCTGAACAGTATTCGCAACTCTAGGGTCCAAAGTATCTTCAGTATCCTTTTGGGATAACAATTCTTGTTGTTTTACATTTGGTTTTTTCTTGAACGCTGAATGTACTATGCTTAAATATCCTATGTAAATGAATCCAATTGTTTGAATTATGATGATAGGAACGAAAATAGAATTGCCCGAATATATGGAAATGAATATTGCAATACATCCATAAAGTCCGAAGAATATTTCTAGTAAAGTAGTTTTAGTAAATGGCAGAGCATAGGATTTATTTCTCCAGTCTTCACCCCGTCTAACAATTCCAAATTTAGGAGTCCTTAAGAATTCACTCTTTCCACTTAAGAGTGCGTCAAATATCGCCACTGTATTATTGACTGATACCCCTGTCGCAAAGAATATCAAAAACAAATATTGCATTGCTTTTGGCTTCCAATTTTTTTTCCATATTTTCCTGATCATATAGAGATATGTAGCAGGTCCTGTAATAATGTAAATTAAAATACCAATAACTGGTGCCCAGCCAACGTTATATAATTTATAATCTAACGCAAGTAGCATCGGAAATATAAGAAATTGGGTGAGGAATAAAGGATGCACCAAATGTCTTGTCAATTGGATGAATGCCTGGATCTTTGTATCCACTGGAAGTTTTTTCTGCAATATGACATCTAACAGTAATTTCAGAGCAACTTGCATTGAACCCTTTGCCCATCTAAACTGTTGTCGTTTCGCAGCATTCACCTGAACTGGAAGTTCCGCCTTTACCACAATATCATCAAGGAACAAACACTTCCAACCTTTCATCTGAGCCCTATAACTCAAATCAAGGTCTTCAACTAAGGTAGTTGTATGCCATCCACCAGCATCACCAATACATGATGTTCTCCAAATACCAGCAGTTCCATTAAAATTCATGAATAAGTGTGTCAAACTTTTTGCTTTCTGCTCAATTAAGAAATGCAAATCAAGAGAAATTGCTTGCGCCTCTGTAAGCATGGAATAATTTTCGTTTATATGCCCCCATCTACACTGTACTAAACCTACTTTGGCATCCACAAAGTTACTGATTACCCTTTTTAGGAAGTATGAAGGAGGAATAAAATCTGCATCAAAGATCGCGACATATTCGCCTTTTGCAGATTTCATACCAGCCCTTAATGCGCCAGCTTTGTAGCCGGATCTATCAGTCCTATGAATATGAGTTATATCAAAGCCCCTTGTCTTGTAATCATTAACTAGCGACCTAATAAGTTCCATAGTATTATCGTCAGAATCATCTAGTACTTGAATTTGGAGCTTCTCTTTTGGATAATCCATTTGACATACTGCATTAATTAGACGAATAGCCACATATTTTTCATTGTATAAAGGAAGTTGAATAGTTACAATTGGAAGAAAAGGAGAAGAGGAAAAATCATTTGATACCTTTGATCTTTGGCTCCTATACTTTTCATGTTTCGCATTATGTAGAGATTGATAAGAGAGATAATAAAAATTAAGTGTATATGAAGTCATCACCCACGCAATACTGATAAAGATTACGTATAGAAAGGCACCAATCCCAAGCATTGCGATCCATCCTAGGAGTGAATGTCAATTAACAAATATTTATTTGTCATAGTTAGCTTTCGGTTGATCAAGTCTATTGTTATTGTCATGTAATAATAAAAAGAGCATGAAAATTAAGATCAATGATCATTGACCTTTTTGGAATATCTTTACACACTGTGGCGGGCACACATTTTCGCATGCCATACAAAAAATACAATCTTTTTCTCTGATCATAAAGGGTTTCTTTTCTGATGCTGGATGTCCAGGAGTATCTA
>DATDNG010000238.1:0-3961 GCA_036518375.1 Nitrososphaeraceae archaeon
ATGGTAATAATATTCCATGACTTGGTCGACCAAGTTGTGATCATTGATTTACACAATTATCTATTATCTTAAATGAATCAAGCATCTTCTGTATTGTTGGCAAGTAATAGGCGTACCTTGAATTAACTGCTTTATATGTTACATATAGAATCAGTCATAACATAACATAGGTGACATAATTGTATACTTTATTTCGTCATTCTTTTTTTGCACACTTATATCGAAATGCCTAGCATCTATATATGAACTAATCAATTCATACTAATAAGATAGATATGGCTAATACTACTATAGCTCTAAGAACAAAAATAAATTGTATGAATATTAATTTATCCGGAGCTTAAATTCTGGCATCCTAATTTCAATATGATGATAAAAGTTTTTATGCCTTTAATAAGTCTAAAACTTGAGAGAAGATCGATAATAAAAGATGAGACAAACATCCTGTACAGCGATCGCATTTATTCTTGTATTCGGACTTTTTATACCAATGTACTTTGCTGAGCAAGCAGTCGCACAAAGGCCGCCAAACTCAAATTCCTCTTCTAGCACAGGTATAGGTACTATAACAACACCAGCTTCCCCGACTCCTTCCTCTTCCTCTTCTAGCACAGGTGCAAGTGTCACATCAACACCAGCTTCTTCCGGCGCGCCAGCTCCATCTACAGAACTTAAAACCGTCATCTTTACAGATCTGGCAAAATGTATACAGGCACGAACATGCCATCCAGTAATGGGATCGGAAGGTGATGATCGTATCGTGGGTGGTAACGGCAGCAATGTTATCATAGGTTTGGCAGGGAATGATATTATACGTGGAGGAAGCGGTGACAACATAATCATTGGAGGTCCAGGAGATAATCAGTTATATGGTGGGGGAGGGAATAACATTATTCTTGCCAGTGGATCAGGAAATAACCAGCTTTATGGTGGGAATGGGAATAATATACTTATTGCAGGGCAGGGTAGCACCCTTATTGTAGCTGGAAAAGGAAATGATAAATTGTATGGAAGTGGTGGTAATAACTTGTTTATAGGTGGGCCTGGTGCAGACTATTTTGCGTGCTCCAGTTCTGGACCAAACGGAGGCGTTAGCAAAAGCGTGGTATTGAATTTTAATGCATCAAAAGGTGATGATACAGACGGCACCTGTGGCGTAGTTCTAGGTCAATAATAATCAGGAAATTCATTATGTGTGCAGAAGTAGATCCGGGAGTCAGAAACAACAAATTGAATGCCCAATGCTTTGCAGACTTCCTCCCAATTATGCATATGAGTTCAAAAAAGAGATATTTAACACAACAATGGTGTTGCTATTAGAGTAATAGGCAGTAGCAAGTATTACGAGTAGTATGATCTAGTACTGTAATGATGGTACGTCTGCACCTGGATTGGATATAATGCAACAACGATCCATTCAAAGAACTATTTGACCGGAAATTCTTGCAGAACAAGGTGTGTGCACTAGCTATTTTTAATATTGTTATCGTTATAATATGTTTATCATTAAGATACCTTAAATGAATTAAGCATTCTCTGGATAACAGGTAGGTACTGCTGATATTTTGATGCCTCTGCGGTATATGTGAGCAAATAGGTATTATCTCCTATAGTAGTCCAAACTTGCATTATCTTGAGATTGATTGTATTAAAGTTGGATAGATTGCTATTAAGATACATTCTTTGATTACTTGTGTATTCTAACTTGAAAGCTCGATGATCTCCAAGTTTAGTAATGGTAGCGGTAGCATTTTGGGGTATGATATTTTTTACATCAGATTGACTTGATACTTGTATAGTCATGGATTCTCTCCAATTATCGGAGGAATTTAAAGGTGCAAGAAAATTAGCAATTATTCTATGTCCTACTCCATAACTCATTGCTCCTGCTGGATACTCTATCTTATGCCAATTGGAAGGGTATGTCATGTTTATTCTATCAGCTGGATTTTCGTAAATTAAGTAAGAGGGATTCGTGCCATTATTATTGTTATTGTTATTGTTATTGCCTTCTACCATATTAGTAATATTGAGGGAGGAAGTGTTGTTGCTGCTGTTATTAGCAATAGCCTGACCATTTAGAACGCCATTATCATTTAAAGACGAAGGAGGAGAGATTGGCGTTGTTATCATCATCATTTTCTTCTTTGCAGTTGCTTGTATGGGAATGCCACTGGTAGTAGCAACAACTATGATAGAAAAAAATAATATGAATATAATCGGAGTTCTAATTTCAGGAAATAATAACGATAACCCTTGTCTAGTTTCGGCACTATGCATGGTATGTTATACCATTCGTTGGCACTGTAACTATTATTTTAAGCTTCACCTGGATATAGAGCATCTGTTCATTTAACCTTACTCACAAAAATTATCGCATTATGCATCTAACAAGAAATGCATCATTTGTTTGTTCTAGCATACTTATTTTTCTGAGGAAAAATAGTAGTCAAAGCATTCAGTTCCATTTCTAATATATTGAATTGTTCTCTCTATAATGATGCTTTTCTCAAACGAAGGATGTAGTTCTGTTCCAACTTAATAATTTACAAGCTTATGGATATCAAGTACCACTACTGGCATAGTCAGGATAATTGGCATTTTCTGTAGTCAATTTCTTATACACTGTTCCTGAAATCCTATACCCTACAACAGAAATGTGAATACTAAATACTCCTATTTTATATATTCGCTAATTGCTACCCAAACCGAACATAACTCCTACTTGTGAGCCTTTATCGATCGCAGATCTGGACTGTCTAAGTGCCATATTCCAATCTTTATGCGAGGTCTGCTTCGTTTATTTCCCTTTAGTTCATAACCTTGTATTTAAAAAGAGCTCAAAATTGTGAAGTATGAATTTGGCAAGTGAGTATTATTTGGTACTTTTAGATAGTATTTTCATATCATATGGGCATTATTTAATCATTCGTAGCTAAACGACGTACCTCTTATAATTCAAGTAAAACCCGATGTGTTATAGGATAGCTTGTCATGCCGAAAAAATTGTTACTTGTATGCTTATCTGTCTTATTACTAATATTTACCGCTATTTCTGTAGAAGGACGGGGACAGCCACTTCTTGCCCACAGCGCAAAAGATAGCGTCGGTTTAGATGGTTTCAATATGCTATTACCTATGCATTCATTTAAACCGCTGCCCCATAGATCTCCAGTTGTTTCCAAAGGTCAAATTGCTCTCGATCTTGATCTTCCAAAAAATTTAATTTCGCCAACGCCCTCATGTTCCGCGAGTAAAGCCAGTGGTGGGACTGCTAGTAATACTATGGGTATTAGCACTCGCTATGGGATCAATAACTACGACAGCAGTAATAGCGGAAGTGGAAGCACCAACAAGAACAGAGGTTGCCCAAAAATAGTAGGCACTAATGGACCTGATATCATAATTGCCTCTGCTGTACCAGGCGCTCAGATATATGGTATTGGAGGCAATGACGTCATACAATGTGGAACAGGAAATTGCAAGGTATATAGTGGCCCTGGTGACAACATAATGGAGTCTTCTAGCTCTACTACTGCTCAGCTTTATGGTGGCTCTGGAGATAATGTATTCATAGGTTCAGGTGGTGATACACTTATGGTTGGGGGGAAAGGAAATGATCAGTTTTATGCTGGGAGTGGCCATGATGTCATGATAGGTGGTGGTGGCGCTAATTACTTTGATTGTGGTTCAAACGGCAATGGTGTAATACTAGATTTTAATGCCAAGAATGGAGATACCAAGGCACCTAACTGTAAATTTGCTATTACAGTAAATACTAGAGTGCCACCACTCCCTTAAAGTAGGACTATTAATAGTAGCAGTTGGCATCAGATAGTTCTCTGACTCCTGTGTATTTCACAAATTTCTATCAGCAGTAGTAAACATATGCTAAGCAATGCTATTTTTGAATAGTATGAATTATATTATTTGTAAATTTGTAGTATTCCAATATCGCTAA
>DATDNG010000239.1:0-2979 GCA_036518375.1 Nitrososphaeraceae archaeon
AAATTGACAAGGAAATTGATGATAACAATCGCAATAATTGCACTCATTGCAGCAATAGGATCTATGTCCATTGCAAATATGAGCAGGAATGCATTTGCAAGAAGCAATCATCATGATCATGAGGATAATGAAGTCAATAACAGACATGTCTGTATTGTACAGAAACATGTATCTGTTGATCAGAAACACGTATGTATTGACCAAAGATGGATCTAGTGACTCTCAACAAGAAGAAATAATATTATCCTCACCCGGCTTATCGCAGCAACAACTTTATTTTAATCATATCCCTGGCGGCAATGCATGACCATACCGCCATAGATATTGTGGGAAGAAAATCTTTAAAAGTACAATTTTCCTTAGATAGGTTAGAATCCTATTTTAGAAGTGATTTCATTGCAGGAATCTCCGAGCCCGCATTATATACGGGTTCATATACTCTTTGAACAAAATAGATGATAGATTAGAAAGAGGAGTAGGACAATAATAAGAATGCCAGTAAAACTTTCAACTACCGTTAAGAAAATTGAAAATATACCAAACACTACAAACCGAGCTCTTTCAGCTGAATCTCACAAATATTTGAACTCCATTGGAGTTTCTGAGAGTCACCAGTATGTGTTATGTAAAATTAAGATCATACTTCTACTATGAACTCTACTTCAACTGAACTATCAAGAGCCAAGCTACTTGCCCCAACTGAGGCTCTGGCATGCTTTCCTTTTTCACCAAAAACCTCCATTATAAAATCCGAGGCACCATTAATAACCTTGGCATGGCCAGTAAAAGACGCATCACAATTGACATAACCGGAAACTTTGACAAATCTTTTTATCTTATCAAGGCTGCCTAGTGCTTGCTTTAATTCCGATAGTCCATTTATAATGCAAAGCCTTGCTGCAGCCTGACCATCCTCTACTGAAATATCTCTGCCTACTTTTCCTTTATACTTTGCATTTATGGAATTCGAACCTGGTTCTATTGGAAGCTGACCAGATACAAAAGCAAGATTGCCTGTTATGACAACTGGAACAAAAGAGCCAACAGCATGCTGTGTATCAGATAGTTTTACTCCTAAGGAATTTAGCCTTTCTTCTATCATTAGAATTTCAAAGACAATGTCATATTATTGTATTTCTGTGAATCACTGGCCGGAGTGCTAAATCAGCTGAGTGGTTAGTCAAACAGATATATTCAGACAAAGACAACTTTGAAGACATAAGACCACTGGAACAAATAAAGCAACGATATATAATAGTACAGATACAAGGGCAATATTTGAGAGGTAATTCTTTATTTGAAGAATTCACTATCTATTAACAACAGGAACTATTTTATATATTGTCCCTTGGTCAAATGTTAGTACATACAGATAGCCATCATAAGGGCTTACCTCAAGATCTGTAATACCACCAAAGCCTTTTCCAAATATTATTTGTTCAAGAGAGTCAGAACTATTCGCAACTCCATCTGCAAGTGGATCTGTTGGAAGAAGTAATCCTGTTCTTCGTACGTTTAGTTTAAAGTGGTAAATATTTCCATTTTTGACATCGGCAACAAACATATCATGATTTCCATAATGGTTTCCCATCTTGCTGGAATTAAGGAAGGTGATTCCAGTCGGGACCACTTTCCTAAACCATGTAAATTGGGGAAGATGATATTTTCCTTTCCCACCAAAATTGGATAAATCATTTGGATGAAGATAGGAGGCAACATGCTGCTTCTCAGTTTGGTCTATATTATAGCCGCGTAACCATATGCCATCGATCTTACTATAACCGCTGTTAAATCCTGGATTAACTAGATTGATTTCATCACCAAATGGCAAACCAATTTGTGTATACCATAGAATTTTTGTTAGTGGATCAAAAGCAAGCCCAAAACTATTCCACATCCCATAGGAATAGTAAAGGTTTAATGGAAATTTATTTCCTAGGATACCTGGGAGTACTGGCTGACCGTCCTGATTAACTCTGAGTATCCCACTTGTTCCATCCGGCTCACTTCCGTTTTGGATATTTTGTGCTTTGGTGCGATGTCCGTTAATCCCAACATCACCTATTGTAATATAGACATTATTATCAGGTCCAATAATGACTTTACCTCCGTTACCGATAGCCCCTGGAGTTGCAGGGAGATCTAACAACAATTTTGGATTTACTAACTTATTACCAATCAATTCATATCTATATAGCCGGTTACCCAATGGTTGTTTTCCTTCTGTAATATCATCACCGGTATGAGTCTGGGCTTGAGTATAATATAGGAAAACATATCTAGTAGTATTATTAGTGGTAGTCTTATTGTGATGATCAGTATCAGGATTTCTGTGGCCTTTAGAAAGGAGAGGATGATGAGCGATTGCTATACCTAACATACCTCTATGGCCGTACGTGGCGACGCTTGCATTAAGCAAGGGTTGTTGTAGCTCGGTACCATTTACAATTCTTCTTACTGTGCCTTCGTCTTTCTCTGTAACTAATATATCATTAGGACCTAAAAAAGCCATGCTGGTCGGGTATCTTAATCCTCTCAAAATTACTTGTGCCTTTAGATTAGGATCAAGTATTGCTGGTCCTTTAAGAGAGGGCAGACTAACTTCAGGATATTTCGAAGCTAAGGCTTTTGCGAGGCGACTGTGATCATGTTGTAGTAGTAAATGTGGAAATTTGTTTGTTATAGGGATAGAAGTCATGGTGATTAAGATTGCAATCAAAATTATACTTACTAAGCATGATATCGACAGCGGCATAAAACGAAGCATTAGAAACATCATAGAGGATACCAAGATAGTTTCCTATATTTATTGAGTTGAAAAGAGAAGAGTAGCTAATCGGTTTTGCATACAGAGGAAAGATTTTAAAATATCTAAAAGGTTGCAGATATAACTTTAGAAACTCAACTAACTTCCTAAAATTGGCATTATCATTGTAACCTGCCAAAAAAGAAATATGAAGAATGATATCTCGTATGACC
>DATDNG010000240.1:0-2924 GCA_036518375.1 Nitrososphaeraceae archaeon
AAGGCAGCGGCAGAAGCTGATGCTGCGGCCGCAGCGTCGCAAGCAGCTGCCGCTGTAACTTCGGGAGAAGCACCATGAGAAGCTGCAGAAGAAGCAGCTGCAGAAGCAGCTGCAGAAGCAGCTGCAGAAATAACGCTAGCACCTGTTGAACTAGCAGACGCGGAAGCAGATGCCGCTGCTGAGGCAGCAGCGGAGGCACCAGCTGCGGCTGCTGCAGTAGCAGTAGCACTAGCTCCTCCGCTAGCACTAGCAATGGCAATAGCTATTGCTTGATTGATAATTGTGACATATTTCTTAATTACAGTAGCATGATGTGTTCCCTCGGTGTGCTTTACTGTATGTGTTTTCGACTTATCCTTCTCATAACAAGGTCCATAGTCATGGTACCAGTATTTACCACATAGCTTTGTAGCACTTGAAAATGGAACATTTTGGAATGGAACAAAAATTGCAAATAACATAGCAGCTGCAATACCCGCACCTAGGATTTGTTTATATCTTTTTAGTACAGGTGGTACACTATCGAACATATACAGAGAGTGATCATATGATATAAATGCAGTTCGGAGGATATTTCCCTATTCTAATGACTCTAAATAATGATTTATAGTATACATCGTATTTATGATAATATATGCAATAGTTGAAAGAGAAGAAAGTAGTGAATCGCAATGATAAAAGCTGCTTATATTACCAGCATATTAGGAAAAGGTGCCTGTCGTCTATCAATCATATCTTATGCAACTCTTGCGTCAATTTCCCTGTTCTATGTCTATACTATTGCCTCCTATCTAAAAGTCAGTATATATCCTTTAGAGCATCGTATAGTCTATTACACATTTTTCGATAGTTACATAATTAATAAGGATGTAGACCACATAATAATTGTAACAGGGACAGTTTTATGGCTTGCATTATCTCTCAAATGCAAAGCAAAATTTATTGCTCCTCTATTATATGGCGGAATAGCATTACTAGCGGCAGCAGCTAATCATCATAGTGTATTACTCGATGTAGTTGCATTGAGTTCTATTCCCATTATAATTTCATTTTTCTTATATGACAAATTCACATCTAAAAAAAATAACAAACAGGTTCTAAATATACATGCAAACTTTTTGTTGAGAAATTATCTTGCAATAATAGGAATTATTACAGGTATTATTGGATTTATCCTATCGTTATCTCCACTTTTCGCAGTGACGCCAAATTCAACACTTGTACGAAACTACCCATACGATATATTCTTATTTTTATCTAGTTTTTCTCCTGCTCTGATACTTTTGCTAATAGCGTGCGTTCCAGTTAGTTTATTTTTGAAGGAATTTATGAGTGGGATTTTAAAGTTCAAAAATAAAAAAATTCATCAGCTTCCTTCTGGCGGCACTAGCTTAAAACCAAGATGGATAATCTTCTACCTTTTACTTTTTATGCTCATATCAGTAGCTGTGGCGCTAATTCCGCATCAGCCAACCATTAACAGAGATAATCAACAGATCGGTGTTGACACAGATTACTATGTTAAGTGGGTAGATATGTTGATGCATTCACATGATTATCGAGAATTTCTCCAGCAGGCATTTGTTACACAAAGTCATGGAGATAGACCGCTTACACTAATATTTCTGTTTACAATTGCGAAAATTGTAAATGTCAATTTATTCTATATTATTGAATATGTGCCGGTGATACTGGGACCAGCGCTCGTGTTAGCCGTTTATTTTTTAACACGAGAATTGACTTCAAATCAGACCGCATCATTATATGCATCCTTTCTGACAGCGATGTCGTTTCAGGTATTAATCGGAATATATGCTGGGCTTTATGCGAATTGGTTTGCGCTAATAATTGGATTTCTGTCATTTGTATTTCTTTTTAGATTCTTGAAAAGGCCAGATAATAATCTAAACTTGGTCGTATTCTCAACACTCATAGTACTTTTGCTATTTAGTCATGTGTATACATGGAGTATACTAGTTATAGTTATAGGTGTATTTCTGGCGGCCATGCTTAAGCTGAACCAATACCATAAAAAAAGCATTGTTTTACTGTTGCTGGTTGTCTTAGCCTCTGTTATTATTGACGTTGCAAGAATGAGCATTATAGGTTCTGCTGGTGGAATAGAGAAAGATATTGAGTTTGCCAAAGTAACAGGAGCAGGACCACAGCAATTTGCCCTACGATGGATAAACCTGATGCGTACTATGTACTCTTTTGTTGGGGGTCTATTTAGCAACATCATAATCCTTACCCTGGGATTGTATTGGCTTTTTCGATCTAATTTACGTGAACCATCCAATATTTTTCTTATTATATATTTGTCAGCAGGTCTTATCCCTTTCCTTCTCGGCGATTATATAATCCAAACTAGAGTGTTTTATAATATCCCTTTCCAAATACCAGCTGCAATTGGTTTAGCTTTCATAAGAAAACAAGTCATTGGTGTAATGTTGGTATTACTCATTTGTCTATGGCTCTTTGACATCACCATCATGGCTGTAACTAACTTCTACCTAATCCGTCCTTCATAATTTAGTTTGACACCATTAATTTGCTGAAATCGATAATTAAATTACAAGAAGAAAGAAATACATAAGACAGTAACCATTTTGGGTTAGGGACGTTGGATGACAGAGAGTGCTGGAGAAGAAGATGATATCACTCGCATAAATGAACAAGAGTCGATGCAACTTTTTGGTTATTCTGGCCGAATTGGACGATTGCAATTTAGACTAAAATATCTACGTTCGTGGTTGTTACACTCTATTGCATACTCCTCTCCCCACCCGGGGTTGGTAATTAGAATGCAGCGTGCAAGAGGAGTAGAAATAGGTAAGAACTGCTATATAGGTCCCTATGTTCTGATTGATTTGATACATCCTGACTTTGTAAAAATTGAAGAGAACGTTACAATTGGAATTAAT
>DATDNG010000241.1:0-2713 GCA_036518375.1 Nitrososphaeraceae archaeon
GGTGCTCTGACTGCTGGACTAGCTACAATTCCTGCAGCTGCAGTATCAGGTTATAGAGCACATGCATTTGAGAAAAATTTTTGGAATTTCATACAAAAGACCATAGCTGACACAGGAAAAGGTAATGCAACAATGACTGAACCTGTAACTCTGACCCCTTAAATTAGGACTAGAAGAAATATATGTATTAGGCTCCATTAGATAAAGCTAAAAAATAAACAGCATATGATATTTACGAAGGAAAAAATTAAACTTCGAGTACAAAAACTAAAGCTGAACAATTGCAATGGCGTAGATCCAAGGTTATTGAAATTAGAGTCAAAGGCAAGAGTCAAAGAGATAGCTCGTGAACTGAAGTGTCAGAGGCCTCAATTAGCTCTGATATGCAATACCTTATGTCACTAAGCAAATCATGTTATGATTAAGTCGTTAATTGAATGTCATAGCCTTGTTGATGCATTGAAGAACAAAGCTAATGTTCTTACAAAATTAACTGAAGAACATGGGCTGAAATAATAGTTTATGATCAAGTAGGAAGTTTTTTCGTTTCTTAACAACGCGATGGGAGTATTTGAAACAGGAAGTAGACAATATATCATTGGATGTTATCGAGAAGGAATGGAAGTAAGTAAAGACCTAGATTATGAAGAACACAACTTTGCAGAATCCCATAAAAGACAGACATGATATAACAAAATTTGAGACATAGATATGTTAGGCGAGATAATTTATGAAGCAAAAGGAAAAGTTACAAGTCTAAGAGTATTGAGCGTGGAGGGAGGAATACCAAAAATAGAGACTACTATCTCACAGAATGGTAGCTTGAGAGGAGGTACCGAAATCACGCTTACAGTGACATATTGGAGCGTC
The DNA here is from genome assembly GCA_036518375.1 of Nitrososphaeraceae archaeon. GTDB lineage: Archaea > Thermoproteota > Nitrososphaeria > Nitrososphaerales > Nitrososphaeraceae > Nitrososphaera_A. The sequence continues at coordinate 871 of DATDNG010000241.1, forward strand.
CCAAGGTTGTCTTCAAGTACAGAAGGACAAGCTACTGGAGGAGGCGGACGTGGAGACGTGGCGCAAACAGTACTATACGCTGAAGGACAAGGAGTCCTTATGACTAAAGATGGCTCAGAAATGGCAACTTGGACAGGACAAGGCATAGCACATTTATCTGGTAACAAGAGAACAGATCGTGGATCAGTATTTTGTCGTACATCTTCAAAAGGCAAACTTGCGTTTCTTAACAATATTGTAGGTATGTTTGAATACGAAGCAAATTTAGAAGATGGAATTGCAGAAGGAAAGGTATGGGAATGGAAATAATGATAGCAATAGTGGCGGTATAGCCACAGTTCATGCAATTCTTATATAGTATCCTCCATTCCATGTTTCTGATAAATAATTATGTCAGATTCAGTATCAAACTGGGAATCAGCTATTCAAAGATTGTCAGATCAAGTGAAGGAAATTTAATAGGAAATGTTGACGCTGTAGATGGAAATTCTACATTGGTCTTAACGGAAGGCGGAAGAGTAAGGTTCAAAATACCAAAGCGTATTATACAGGGTTTTGATGGTCATCAAGTATCACTTAATATACAGAAGGCATAGCTCGAAAGATTCAAGGGAGCTGAGGCTGAAGGTTTTAGAGAAGTAAAATAAAGTGTGATATAGTTCGCGACTAGTACAATTTTGTTGTACCCATCTTTTAATAACATTGTTGCATATTTGAGCAACAAAACAACAACAACGGTGGTTCAATTATTGGATGAAAATAATAATGCAACCCAATTCGTTTGAGCAAACTTTATCGGTGTGTAAGAAATGGATGTATTTTTACCATTAACTTTTTCTATCAATAACCCTGTTTGACCATTTCTTGCATTTTGAAAGCTCTGGAGATTCTTAAAAGCTTCCAATTTATTGTTGTTAAACGACGAATCCGCTATTTCTGTACCGTTATTATCTACTATCACCATTCTCTTATCGCCCTTCTCTGTCGCTGGCATTATTGATTTTATCATCTCATTGAAGTGGGAAAAGTTTAATCCTAGCACTTGTATTCCTATCAATGAGTGGTGGTTTTTTACATCTGCATAAATTGGGCTGGCGAGTATTGCAAGCGGTTCACCCGTGGTTACTGCTTTGAACACATGACTAAGATACGGCTGTTTAGTTTTTAGCGCACCAATAAAGTGATCCCTATATGCAAAATTGGTTACAGAACTATTAGTTTGATATGGGGAATATGGTTCTCCAAAATAACGATCTCCATTTGGTAGAAGTAAGCCTACATATAGTAAAGCCTTGTTATTGGCCAATAGTTCCTTGGCTTGGTTTCTTTTTTCTAAATCCTGATCGCTATGTATTCCGTGATACTTTATTTTCATATCACTTGTGAGATTTACCTGAGGCAAATTCCCAAAAGAATTAGATCTATTCATTGACGCCTCTGCAATATCCATTAAGTTTGATATTGTATCGTTGAAATGTTGAGAAATGGTGTAAAGTCCTAGTTGTTTTAATAATGATGCAGAGTTATTTTTACTGATGGTCAATTCTGATTTATTTAGATGATTACCTGTAGATGATGTGTTGCCATTTGGTTTTACAAGAGTTACAGAAAAGGTATTTGTGACAGGAATAAAAATGATGGTTATCGTAAAAACTCCGATTATCAGAAACAATGATGGTGGCATTGCCATTAAATGTAATTTTATCGCCATTGTTTGTAAAATATTTTAGTGTATAATAAGTATTCATTAATACAGTGCCACGACCTACAAAGCTGACCTCGAACCTCAATCTGTGGAGGGGGACTGACTGAAGCAAGCAAGTCCATCGAAGGAATGGATGGG
>DATDNG010000242.1:0-5306 GCA_036518375.1 Nitrososphaeraceae archaeon
TATTTGACCTTGATACGATAGAATCCAAGTTTGCAGAAGTGGATTTTAAAGAATATTCCTTGCTTTATCACCAAAGTGAAAAATCACCACATCTTTTAGTGTTTATATTTATTGCATGAATAACTTACAGCCTCGCGTGCCATAAGAATATTTAGTGATATTTCTATTACTCTATTCACCATCGAATCGCTTACTATTATCATGTTAAACAGTGTATTAAATCGATCATCTTGTTTCTATTATTTTTATCGTATTCTACCAAACCTCGTCTTGTAGATTACCCAACTTTCTTCTGATTACCAATAGCTTTCATAGTGCAAAACTATGAATTATGGATGGGTTATTTTTGAAAATTGGAACAAATCATAAACTAAATAAAGCCAATCGGATTTGCAGAATACTAGCGATGTACAGCATTTCATTCCACCATGCATTATGAAATTAAGAATCTTTGAAAAGTCTAATGTATACATTACGATATACCCTATTTGATCTCTAACGGTTTTTTACTTCCGTATACTAACTGACATTGTTACGTTATATTATCATACATTCTTTTTTTGATGATTAATTTCATACATCATAATAAATATGTGTGAATATCAATGACAATGTACGCAAATAAAACAACAACATTGGCTATCGTTGCCATTGTTACGGCAATAGCACTTGTAGCAGCTAGTAGCATTACTGCTTCAGCAGTAGCAGTAAGAAGCAAACACATATCCAAGAGTGATAGTCTTACTACAACAAGAGGCACGGGTGGCCTACCAAGTTCAGTGGTCAAGGAATTGCTCTTCTGTTTATCAGCACTAAAAGGTACTGATAACAAGGCTACACCACTAGTAGGTGTTGGTAACCAGGGTAATCCACTAAGAGCTGGTATAACTGATTGTGTCAATAGCGCCCTCGGTTTGACTTTTGGCAGCAGTCCTAGTAAAGAAGCAGTTAGTACCAGTAGCAATAGCGATTTAGTACCTTCAACATCCATGATGACCGGACAGTAATAAAACACCTAAGGATTTCAACAAATACCTTCCCTCTATTTTTGAATGACCCACTGTTATTCCTTTAAATTATAGTATTCATTACCCATGTTTTCTTTTCTTACCAATGGAAAATAAACAACAGAACTTAGAATTTTGATGTTATAATAAAATCTGAATAGTTATAGTAATATTGTCTAGTAATTCATTTGAGAGTAACTTCGATAGCTCAAATATATCCTAGGCATTGTATGAAGAAGAAGAAAGATGCATATGAATCACACATCATTAGTAATTCTAGCAATATTTGGGTCTTTGATAGGGATAGCTTTTACTTCATATAATGCATATGCTGATAATATGGCATGTCGGACATTTGTACACAATAGAGATACAACAGTCTGCCTCAATCACAATTCACATACTGTAATGTTTGGAAACTATGTAAACCAAAGAGATAATCCTATTCCAGCAGCAGCAGCTAATCCTATTCCAGCAGCACCAGCACCAGCAGCAGCAGCTAATCCTACTCCAGCAGCTAATCCTATTCCAGCATCCAGTGAGACCAGTAGTAATAATGATGTGTCTGTTTCTACTTCAGCCATAACACTTCCAGCACACACTCTTCCAAGCCAAATTGCTCCTGTAACCTTCAATTTACAATTTAATACACCAATGACTGTATCTATTCCAGGTGTTGGAAAAATTATGGCAACAGCATCACAACCATTATCAGGTGAAACTTGTAATAGCAGATCCTATCCAGTAAATTCCAATATTGGTCCACTCTGTCTTACGTTTGATTGGTCCACCCTATCTTAAACAGCACAAATATTTTTATTGAATCCTTATTTTACTATATTATTATATTCATATTATTGTACACTGAAGGTTCTTCTTACGGTCATGAATAGTAAATGGTATTGCCATGTCCTTATATTACATCGTCCTGTTATCGTACATTCAGAGCGATTGAAACATATCTTAAAGCAAGTAAAAAGGAGTATTGATAATAGCCTACTTAACTATAATCTCTCTTAACCACACACCCTCAATTTTCGCTTGGATTTATGTTAAGAAATTAGTGAAATGCTACTCATAACTGGAATATTATTACTCTTCTGCACAGGAATACACATAATGTAAATGTGGACAAATTAACCATCTCCCAGGATATTTATTAGTGCTTGCAAACGCCGCGGCAACAGGGCCGATTGATAATTCATGAGAATGACAGTGTGATCGTTACACAATTATGGGCTACAATTAAACTAAACATAATATATTATATTATTGAGTTAAAGATACTTCAATATACACATCGTCAGGTATCTTTAATCTCATTAACTGTCTTATGGCCCTATCATCAGCACCAAGATCTATAACTCTCCGGTGAATACGAAGTTCATATTTGTCCCATGTGTTTGTTCCCTGTCCGCATGGTGACTTTCTTGTAACAACCTTCATCCTTTTTGTTGGAAGAGGATGAGGACCCTTGAGTTTAATTCCATTCTTCTCCCCAATTCCCCTAATCTCTGAACATACTCCCTCTAGAGTCAAAAGATTGGTACTTGTAAGCTTTATTCGTGCTTCTTGTGGCATACTTTTTATTCACTTACTTTTTGCTTGGATCATATTTCTCTGTGATTGTCTTGACTACCCCTGCGGCAATCGTAGTACCCATATCTCTCAGAGCAAACCTTCCAATTTCTGGAAATTCTTTGAATGTTTCAATTGCTAATGGCCGTACTGGCTTTATTCTTACAATAGCTGCGTCTCCTGTTTTCAGGAATTTGGGTTTTTCTTCAACCGTACCCCCTGTTTTAGGATCAATCTTTGCAATGAATTCTGAAAGTGTTGCTGCGACTTGAGCTGTATGCGCATGCAATACCGGCGTATATCCCGGGGCCATAGCTGTAGGATGATGAATAACAATAATTTGCGCCTCAAATTCCTTTGCTACAGTGGGAGCCTTGTCTACTGGACCAATGACGTCACCGCGCTTGATAGCCTTTCTATCCACGCCTCTCAAATTGAAACCAATATTGTCACCAGCTTCTGCAGTGTCCATTTGCGTATGATGAGTTTCAATTGATTTGACTTCTCCGTTAACGCCAGCGGGCATTACTATGACCTTATCGTTTGTCTTGATCGTGCCTGTTTCTACTCTGCCAACTGGCACTGTACCAACACCGGTAATTGAATAAACATCTTGAATCGGAATTCTAAGTGGTTTGCCGGTAGGTTTCTCTGATGCTTCAAAGGTGTCGAGAGCTTCAGCAAGAGTAGGACCTTTATACCAGGGCGTATTTTCAGATTTTTTGACTAGGTTATCCCCCTTCCAACCGGAAACCGGGACAAAACTTACTTTGCTCGTATTATAACCAACCAATTTCAACATTTTCTCTACTGCATCTTTTACTTCTTTATACCGCGCCTCAGAATAGCTAACATCGTCCATCTTGTTAAGTGCGACTACGATCTGCCCTACACCGAGTGTCCTTGAAAGGAAGGCATGCTCTCTTGCTTGGCCTCCTGGTTCCGTAGCTGCTTCTGTTTCTCCTGGTTTAACAGAAACAACAAGAATAGCTACATCTGCCTCAGAGGCACCTGTAATCATATTTTTGATAAAGTCTCTGTGGCCAGGAGCATCAATTAATGTGTAAAAGAATTTTTGAGTTTCAAATTTCTGAAAGGCAAGGTCAATAGTTATGCCTCTGTCTCTTTCATCCTTGATGCTGTCGAGTACCCATGCATACTTGAAAGTATCACCCTTTCCAGTTGCTTCTGATTCTTTGGCATATGATTCAATAGTTCTTTGGTCAATTACACCCATATCAACCATTAAATGACCTACAATAGTTGATTTACCATTATCTACATGACCTACAACCACCAAGTTCATATGTGGTTTTTTACTTGCACTCATAACGGTAGAACATTATTAGGGCCTTATTTGTATTTCGTTGATTTTAAGCCACATGGTACAAATCAAAGCAAATTGTATTTCGTGGGCACGTAAGAATTCCACAAAGAATCAATTAGGTAAAGAAGTCAAATCTATAATTCCTCTTGTTTTATACAAAACTCGCTTAAGATATAGGCGTTTTGGATATTGTTCTCTGGTAGTCATCTTCAAGTCGTTCTATATCATTCTCATCAAACCTGCCATATGATATTTCGAGTATAGTGCAGTCACCATTCAATGCTTTAACTCTGTGTGTTGCTCTCTTTGGAATTACAACACTTTCGCCTTCTTTAAGAGTCAAAAGTTCATTATCGATCTCTACTCCTGCATTACCTTTTATAATTTTCCAGAACTCCCATCTCTCCTTGTGAAACTGAAGACTGAGCCTAGAATTCGGATTAATGTAAATTAATTTAACAGTGCAAGATTGGTTTTCGTGAAACTTTTCAAATTTTCCCCAGGGCCTATTCTCAGAATGAATATTCATGTAAATAAACTGTAAGAAGATGATTTAACAATTACTATTGGAAATGTTTTGGGAGATAATAGTTATTTATCCACAGAATTTACTACAGGAACGTCTATTAAAAGATGAATCCAGTATAACTGCTCATTGTCCATGATGTAGGGAGTTTCTTTTTTGATTATATTTGAGGATTCGTACTGTGAGTTTGTATATATGGTTAGCCATTGAAATTTTACTGCTATAGGATACAAATTTCAGAAGAAATAATGCATAGGATCGATAGGGATCAAGGAAGTAGTAGAAAGTAAATATTGTTATTAGTGCCATCAAATAAAGAAGATACATAGATAGCTGCTGATAGTCGATGAAGAATGTTGTTTCTCTGATAAATAGAGTGCCAACAACATACTGTTGCAGAAAAGGCAAATCATAAAGCTGTCCAAGATTCACAAGAACGCCTCAGCGACAGTTGAAGAAGCGAGAACTATGGTATAATATTGGCTTCAGAATATGAACTGTATATGACGCTTATGAGAATATTGATATAATACGATCAATACTTTTCTTTCACAAAATGATTAATCGTAAGAATTGAAACATCGATTAACTCTGATCTTATTTATAATATTGTTGAACAGACTTCGTATAAAGAATAACTTTATCACACTTTTAATGAACACGAAAAAAACGACAGCAACATTGACAATCTTTGTCATTGTGACTGCAGTAGCTCTCGTAACCGCAAATGGCCTTAATACCCAAGGTGTTTGCGCTGAAAGGGGCTACCGTGAAGACCACAAGCAGTAAAACATCAACATCAACAAAAGCCCTTTCGCAAAATTCATTAGCTGTGTTAAGACAACAAACAGAGTGCTCACCTTAGAAT
>DATDNG010000243.1:0-2561 GCA_036518375.1 Nitrososphaeraceae archaeon
AAGACAATAATCGTCTAAGCCAAATGAATATAGACCAAACCCGTTGACGGAGGAATAAGTTATTCAACAAAACAATTTTTAATTAGGACTAGCTGTTGTGTATGTAAATATTCTATAAATGCTTGTTGATACATGAATATATATTGTTTAATGTTAAAATTGAAGCTCGTTTTCACATCAGGAAACCCTTAATAATTGTAATCTTCATATATGAAAGACGCATATTATGCTGTATTAATTAGTTTGTCGATACCTAAAGATGACGACAAGACCTATGATCAAAGCTATGGAAACAATGAAGATTTGCATCCAGTAGCAAATCCTCTTGCTCAGCCGATATCTTGGCGACGCGCAGCGTCCAATCGACTGAAGCTGTTTCCTTGGTGGTTGTACTACAATATTGGAATTGCAAAAGAGGCTGTTTTAAAGGATAAGATAATCCAATTGGGTACAAGTATTGGATTACAGGATAAATGGATTAGCAGTGTTCTAAGGCATGCAGTGTCAGAGTTTTCTAAAAAGGGACTTGGATCTGATTATTATGGTTATCACAATATAGATCATGAACTTGAGGCTGCTTATTTTACTTTATTATCGGCTAACAGTATAATACGAAACGGCCAAGTTAATAATAAGGATGCCAAATTTGGTCAAGATGATATCAAATATCTCTTTGTAGCTGCTCTTTTTCATGACTACGATCCATTGAAACAGTTTGATAAACCTCATGAAGATTCAGTTGAGTGGTTCTTGAGAAATGATAAGAGAATTAAAAGATTCATTGAGGACATAGAAATAGATATTGATATCGTAATAGCGATAATACATCGCACCGCCTACCCTTTCAGAGGTAAGATAGCTGAACATGCCAAAGAGCGAATGCAGGAATTATTCACGCATGCTGGAATTCCTGAGAATGATGTAAAAAGAGAGCACTATGAGCGACTTGGGTGGTTTTTATCAGTTTCAGAACGTATAGCTGGGTATGCGCTTGGAAATTTTGAGCGTGCTATGGAACTTGCGCGTCGCAATGCACACGCATTAGGATGGCACCCCTCACTCATAAATGAAGAATCTGTGAAGTACTTTTGTTCCCTGAAAGAGGAGAAAGAGATGTTTGAATATGTGCTAGGCGGCATACCTGAAACATACAAAAACAATTTCTTTAATAATATACAGACCTTCAGGGAGGCATGGCAACAAGAGATCGATATAAGAAATTCAATTAGAACAGGTAAGATCGTTATCTTACCAGTTGTAGAGGAAAGGGTTGAAAATAAAGTTAATGATCACCTAATAGAGTCTATACTAAATATCCATAGAGAATTACCTGCCCCAATACGTATAAACGAACAAAAGTTTAGAAACACACTGTCTGACAGTAATACAATACTTATCACTTTAAGAATCAATGACAAATCAGGAGAAATCGTCGGTTATGCAAAAGGTGGATCATTGGAGAATTATCATCTTCGACGTGGAACATATGACGAGAATTTAGGAAAAAACAATACTGCATATATGGAATATATTAGTATCAAGCCAGGTTACTGGGGAGCGAGGGGGGGTCATCTTCTTAGAGTTGAATTCCTCAAACAGGCAAAGCAGAGAGGATATGCTTTTGTAACCAGTTATGTACATCGTCACGTTATAGCCCACAGGATAAACGAAGGCGAAGAGATAGAAATTGTACAGAAATATGATCCAGATAAACTTGACTATTATAGGATAGATTTGTCTAAGTTAGTTACCCATACTATATCTCAGCCAAAAGTATTACAAGCAGATTTAGGATTGGATGAAAACTTTTCACCAGTTGTAGAATAGATAACAGATCGGATCATTCTTTGCATTGTTTTTACTAAAGCATTCCTTACCACCCCAGCAATTAGTAAATTAATCTTTGGATGAGTTAGATCCATGGGAAGTAAGAAAATCTGCAATTCAATTTTTAAGCATGAAGACAAGCTTTTCTTGCCTATTTTATGATCAGAACCAAAGCGTTCGTCTGCATGTTGTTAATTCTTTTTGCCGCATTCAACCAAATAGCACTAACTCCCAAAGATGCCCTCTATTATGCAAAGCAGTAGGTAACCATTCTGCTGTGCTTGCTCTTTATCACATATCTCTATACTACGAATATCCCGGAAGGTTATGATAGGAATTCAGATGCATTTGCTCTATCTTGTGGTTTTTCATAGTATTAGTGGACTGAAGAATACCTAAAGTGCTGACGGTTTAATACTGTATGAACTATTTACCAGATCTATTACACCCTAGCCCACTTAGCAAAATGATAGAGTCATTTGACATTCTTGTAGATGGGGGGCTACCAAGAAGATAGTTACTTGAGACTGGGGCATAATTTCCTGTTCATAGTTTTGCCAATTTACATTGATGATTTTGTATAAAGCTAGCCTCAGGGTGTAAGATGTTTTGGTGAAAAACGATCAAATCCACCCAAAGAAGACTAGCTGTATCAAGTACTCAATTATTTATTTATTTCAGACCTGACATTTATTTATTAACTTTACATTTTCCTGTGATACCTTGCTTTACTT
>DATDNG010000244.1:0-2372 GCA_036518375.1 Nitrososphaeraceae archaeon
TAGTCTCAGAAAAGAAAATGATATTGTTGTAATCGAAGGAGCAGGTTCTCCTGCAGAAATCAATATTTCAAAATATGATGCAGCAAATATGTTACTTGCAGAGAAAGTTTGTGCGCCAGTTATTATTTGTTCGGATATTGAAAGAGGTGGATGTTTTGCAAGTATTGTAGGTACGATGAAATTGTTAAAGCCAATTCATAATGATTTGGTTAAAGGTTTTCTAATAAATAAATTTCGTGGTGATATATCACTTTTAAATCCCGCGATAAAATCAGTTGAAAAAATAACTAGAAGGCAAGTTTTAGGGGTTATTCCAAAACTTGATTTTCATTTACCAGATGAAGATTCACTCGACAGCAGTCATACAAATAAACAAGAACAGACAAGAGAATCATGGGATTGTCACATTAATCTGCTTGCAAAGGCAGTAAATAAAAGTATCAATATACAAAGAATAATGACTAAGGTTATTGGACTCATGTGATGGTTATGGTGGTGTCACAGGGCTTGTTAGTAGCACTTGTCGGTGCAGTTATATTAGATCTCTTACTCGGAGATCCCTCTAACAAATACCATCCTGTTGCATGGTTAGGCAGGCTCATAGGATTCTTTGTGCCAAAGTTAAAAGATAATAATAATTGTACAAAGAAAGAAAGAGTGAGGGGCATTATTTTTTCGAATTCGTTAATCATTGCATTTGGAATCATAATTCATGTTAGCGCAATTTCATCTTTTCATGTACTTGGGTCAGTTGGCCTCTTCGTGTTTTCAGCATTAATTCTGAAAATTACGATTGCTATAAGAGGAATGGAGAAACATGCAAATGCGATTATGAGTTCATTAGAAAAAAACGATTTGTTAAAAGCGCAACATAATCTGTCGGCGATTGTAAGAAGAGATACTAATAATTTAGACGAGCAGCATGTACTCTCAGGAACTATTGAATGCATTGGAGAAAGTATAGTTGATGGAATTACTTCGCCATTATTTTATTATTCGTTATTTGGTCCTGCTGGATCTTTTGCTTATAGAATAATTAATACACTTGATTCTATGATAGGATATAAAGACGATTATTATAAAGATATTGGATGGATGTCAGCTATTCTTGACCGTTTTACTAACTATATGCCTGCAAGGATCACTGCGTTTTTGATGGTAATAGTTGCAAAGTTTATTGGCGCTGATTCCAAGAAATCATTACAAACTTTGAAACGCGATCACAACAAAACTACCAGTATTAATGCAGGATATACAATGGCCACGATGGCAGGGGCTCTGAGAATAAAGCTTGAAAAAATTGGTTACTATTCCATCGGAGAAGAATATGAGCCTTCATCTATTGAAAAATGTAAAACTGCAATTTCTATAATGAAATTGACAACAATTCTATTTTGCATGATTTTGTCCGCTCCTTTAATAACAATTTTATATTTGGCCGGATGGTGGGGAATACTTTATGGTCTTTAAATCAATGCAGGCAATTATTTCATTTCTAACTATAATACCTGTTCCGAAATCATCCATTATAGATATTAACAGTATTGCAAACAAGATGCATTTTTTCCCCCTAGCTGGTGCGATGATTGGATCTTTGATCGGAGGGCTGGCATATGGAATTTCTTTTTATCTGCAACCGCCATTAATTGGTTTTTTAGTTACTTGCACATTCATGATAATTACTGGTATGCATCATACTGATGCATTAGCTGATTTTGCTGATGGATTAATGGCAAAAGGTTCTAAGAATATCAAATACAAGGCAATGCATGAACCTGCAGTTGGTTCTGCTGGAGTATCATCTATTATTCTTTACATTACGGGTATGATTATTTCCATCTCGAGTTTTCATCATGGGATCAGATTATTCGCTAGCATTGTCGCAGCTGAAGTAATAGCAAAATATGTGATGGTTTTTCAATCCTATCGAGGAGTTTCCGCATGGGAGGGTTTTAGTTCTCCATTTACCAGCGCTATGAAGAATAAGCGAAAAATATTATCTGCCACAGCAATTACATTTCCTATTGTCTACCTTTTTGGTGGCGATTATTATGCTGGTCCCATATCGCTTGGAGTATCGGTAGCAATTGCAACAATTATACAATATGTTTCAAATAAAAGCCTAGGCGGCATCTCTGGTGATGTAATTGGAGCATCTAATGAACTAGCTCGACTTTCATCTTTGATAGTTTTATCTTCAGTAACTATATGAGGTCATGAAAATATTGTCTATTGTGGCCTGCTGCGGAGATAGCAGACGGCCAGGAATTCATTATAATTGTAATTCTTTCACATAATAGTTTTTCTATTCTGCATTAATACTATCATTATATGTTTTAAACAAGAGAATGCTTTACAGTAAGCAATGATGG
>DATDNG010000245.1:0-2991 GCA_036518375.1 Nitrososphaeraceae archaeon
TTTACAGGAAACTGCTATTTGTACTAATGATCACTTGCATATGTTTTTCTTATCATCAAATATCTTCTGTATTGCACATAACTATATACTTGCGATTGTTGTATACTGTTTTCACTTCTGCTTTATTATATAATAGAGAAATAGAGTATAGCAAAAGTTTCAAATGCAAGGAACGGATATGGTCAAGACGCAGCAAAATAGAAAAAGTGTCAAGACTCTCCTCTATTGCTTTATGAGATATAACGGTAAATGCATTGAACAGCAGGGTTTTAACCGTGAATTCTGAGATAACCGATTACTCCTCTGGTACTCACAATCTGTGTGACAAAGTTCTATGACACCTAGTCAATTAATATCCATCCTTCGATATGATACTACAGGTAGAGGAAAAACAATTAATGACAACAATAGTTGGTATTAGAACAAAAGAAGGTGTTGTACTTGGATCAGATAAAAGAGCTAGCAAGGGCTTTTTCATCGGTTCAAAGATAACCCAAAAGATAGCAAAGATAGATGATACTTTAGCAGTAGCAATAGCAGGACAGCTATCAGATGCAGAGTACATGATTAAAGTTGCAAAAGCTGAGAGGAGGTTGATGGAGTTACGAAGGGGATTTCAACTGACAGTAAAAGAGTCAGCTAGGCTCATAGCAAACCTTGCATATTCAGGCCTTAAGAATTATCAACCGTATTTTGTAGAGTTAATAGTCGCAGGGGTAGATCAAGAAGGCGGTCATATATTTGCAGCAGACATGAGCGGTGCAATAACTAGTGAAGACTTTGCGTCCTCTGGTTCTGGTTCACCTATAGCTTATGGTGTTCTCGAGAGTGTATATAACAAAGACATAACAAACGAACAGGCAAAAGAAATTGCCACTAGAGCAGTGTCAGCAGCAATGGAACGAGACCCAGGATCAGGAAATGGGATCGATGTCTTAGTAATTCCAAACTTATTGATGATTAAACAAGAGGCGATGAGTTAGTGTCAGAAATTGGTGCTGCTGGGATCAGTAATAGTAGATATCCATACTACTATGGTCCTGAAGGTAGACTTGTATTAGTGGATAGTGCATTAGAAGCTGTTAACAGAGGCTCAACTACAATCGGTATTAAAACACCCCATTTTGCCTTGATTTCGAGTCATATCAAACCAACCAAACCTTTAGTGGAGCCTGCTGAAAAGATATTCACAATTGATGGACATGTAGGCGCGACTGGCTCAGGATACATAGGTGATATATTACAGCTAATTGACGAGATAAGGCTAGCAGCACAGAAGCACAGACTTACGTATGAGAGTCCAATTGACATCAGTTCACTTGCTAAGCACCTTGGTTCCTATTTACATAATTATACAATTTATGCAGTCAGACCGCAAGCAGCCTCTATAATAATTGCTGGAATAGATCAAGCAGGAGTTCAGCTGTTTCAGGTAGATCCTAGCGGAACGTTCTTTAAAGGAGCTGGATTCGCAATAGGTCAATATTCGGATATTGCTCTTGATGTAATTCAAAGAGAATATAGTGCAGATATGACTATGGAGCAGGCTAGTCATTTAAGCAATAAAGCAATAGAAAAAGCATTAGGAGAAAGACCATTGGTAGAAACTGGGGTTATTACAGCTAAGGATGGTTATTTCAAGAAGTTGGTAAATAATTAACCATCTCTTTTTCAATTCAATAAAAATTTTTTGTCATTAGGTATCGAACAAGCTAAGCTCCCGTTCTCTTTCGCATAAAATAGTAATGCTTACATAAGAATTCTTGTTATGTATTCATGTATGTTTCAGAAATATGATTAGGAATTTGAGGACCGTGGAGAATGCCGAAGACAATCTTGAAAAGATATTTCATTTAAACGGAGTGTATTTCTAAATATTGATCAAGGATGATATTAAAACAGGCAAAAATGCAGAATATGCTTATATTGTTCAGACTCAAGAAATTTGGTTTATCGATTATATAATTGGGATTGCTTTCAATGCGCCAATAGATTTTAGAGAAGGATTGTTAAAGTCGGGCAGACCTTATAAAGAATTCAATGATATTAAGGATTTTCAAGACTATATGGATGACACGTTCGGACACGAGATTGATATTGAATCATCTGTAGATCCCACAACAATGCAAGAGCAGACATACAGTAAAAGAATTATCCGATATTATTCATAACTTGTCATAAGAGAATAATTAACGCCACTATTATTCATAACTTCAAGCAATTTTTTCATCCTTTCTAATGAGCGATTGTGACCAATATCAGGATAATGGTTTAAATGAACATGACAATCTAATAATGGGCATTAGGATTATATTGTTACTTTCTCAATTAATAGTAAAGCAAAAATATACACTTATTCCTGTCGGTTTACTTATTTGTTCAAATGATTTTTGAAAATAAATCAACATTAAATTACTTTTCTATTATTGATATAACAATCATAACAGTAATAATAATAAAAATACGAATATCTCCCTTAACCGATGCTTATTCTAATAGCATGCATCTTCTATGATCATACATACTACGAAGGCCTTTATTCTAGTCTTGCTTCAATTGGTGTTGTTGTCACAGCTCTTGACCTTAAGGTTATAAAGGATATCATAGAAGTAGTAGGTTAGAGTAAGCTTATTTATCGATGACCGTGTTGAGTCTTAATCGGCAAATTTCCTTCTCCTTGCGAGGGAAGGTATGACTATAAGATCAAGTTTGTATATATGAAATGCTGTCCAGTTGAAGATATATAGCAAAATCTTTTCTCGTATGCAGAGCCAATAGCCTTGCGTTGTACAATAAGTCTAGCATTTGCTTTTTCTTTATATTGCTTTTTCATTTTCTACACCAGATTCGATATCAATTGCACGTGTAACTGGTGAAATAAAGATTTTACCCATTTTGGAATTTGCTCTAATGATATCGATAACATCCTTTTCTTTACTGTCATCCACTATCACCTGAAGAGTGTATTTATCACTAAATTCTGGTGTAAAC
>DATDNG010000246.1:0-3852 GCA_036518375.1 Nitrososphaeraceae archaeon
ATACAACTGATAGTTGTCCGCTTTACAATATAGAGAATAGGAATCTTATAATAAAAACACATGATCAATTGAAAGAAATTGCTAACAAAAATGATATAATATTACTACAACAATACCATTCAGCATTGGAACACACATTTACATGGATTGTAGATGCTAAAGAAGCTCACTCAGTTCAAAATTTTATGATAGAATCAAGTTGGGCAAAATTCAACACAGTAAAAATAGTTCCATTAGGTACTTACGAACACCTAATTGATGTGTGCAAAGGTTACCGTGACTGAATTAGCTTCATAGAGATTCTTTATCTTCTATGTATTCGACCTGTGGTTCTGTCTACATGCATTAATTCTTTCAATATGCCATATCTGTCAGTCCTTCGTACTATCTTTCAGCTTTTCTTCAAATATTCTTTCCTGTTCTTGCTCTACAGCCTCTCCCCTATCTTTAGGATCTCGCCTTTCATTCTGCTTTTCTTTAATAGGCCGTTCAGCTTCTTCAATTATTCTTTCATGTTCTTGTTCAACTACATCTCCCCTGTCTAATGTTTCATCATGACTTTCTGATGACATTATAATAACTATATTATCTTTAACACATAAAAATAGTCCTTATGCCGTCTGCTTGTAATAAAGCTATTTCATTTTGACAATAATTATGCTGACAAGATAGAAAAGGTGCCTTTTTTTATTTTGATGATTAAAGGCGTCAATATGGTTGTTTTCCTGTTACTTTTTTATCCTAACATTCATTGTCTTTCCTACGGCAACTATAGAAAATATGGAACCAATGTCATAGTAGCAATGAATTAAGACATAATATTTTTATGCTAAACAATTCTATCAGCTTTGTAAAGGTAGAGCTGAGTCGGCCTCAACTAAGAAAGACATACTTGATGATGATTTTGATATTGTATCTTTTATTAGGATATTACTTCAGAAGATAAAGTTGAAAGTATTTGGGTTTACAGATCCTTTTTTAGCTCTAGAACATTTTGGATTAAATTCAAAGGCTTATGGACTAGTTCTCTCAGATGTAAGAATGCCAGGAATGCCCGGTTTTGAATTCATAACAAAAGTAAAACAGATAAAACCAACTGTCAAAGTTTTGCTAATGTCTGCATTTGAGGTTAGCGATATGGAGTTTTCACGGGCTCTACCATCTAATATAAAAGTCGATGGATTTATACAAAAACCGATCACAAGCCAAGAGCTAGTTAAGGTAGTCGAAAATACGCTCAACACATAATAAAAAATGTGAATAGAAGAACTAGAAAATATCTATAATGATTAAAAAGTTTAGTTGTCATATGAAATATGTGACGAGGATTGACAAAGCAATTTGACGAAAGGCTCAGTACATACAATAATAAAAGAACTAGCTCAGACGCAGTATGGAGAACATGTTATGCTTATTCATCCCCGCATTTTTACTTTAAGTAAGGCATATTCACATTATACAAAGAATCAACTTGTAAATAATAATGAAGTTGTCTTGCTGTTTCCATACTATGAAACCATAGATCAAGTTAAAAATAATCTCTTAACAAAAAGCAATAATGATGATGATAATAGCAATAATAGAAATAATAGTCTAGATATACATAAACGCCATAAAGAAGGTTCTCTTATAATTATAGATGGAATAAAAGCACATTTTAGATCGGATTTGGATATTGTGTCATTTACTCTAAACTTAGAGAGGGACGCCAGTAGTAAAGGAAAGAGTGGTATCTCTGTTTTCGTTGACATGGCTTTTCATTATCATTTTGGCAAGCCAGATGAAGTTGTAGACCACGAATTATCATTGCCATCAAAATATCATAATTTGAAGATTAAGAGATTTTGTATATATCATGAGAGAGATTTTGATAGGCTAAAAGAAGAGCAAAAGCACATTGTACGCAAGCATCATGGAAAAGAACTGGTATTAACTGAGAATTAACTGAGAATTAAAAAAGACTCGTAAACATGTTTACAATCGCAATAGTAGTTCCTATTTCTGCTGTTGCGTGACCTAAAGAGTATATTTCACAACATCCTTGGGCACTTGCAGTAATAGAAGATGGATAGATAGAGATGTACTGATGTCTAACGATACGGGTGTTATATCAACTACTTTTTTGATAACAGGCTCATACCTTCTAATAATTGGTTTGGACTCTGCAGCATTTTACCTAGCAACAGATTCTTCGTTGCGAAGAATAATTGCAAAATCACCCCAGGAGCATGATATTTTAAAGTCATTAGATTATAGTGAGGCACAAGATGTTGTGACCACAAAGGTCAAGGACTTAGGTAGAGAAGTATATGATCAGATCGAATTTGATAACCTCTTCTACATATCGTGTGATCCTGCCAATATTCAGGAGTATATTAATGAAGTATTGTTGGAAGTGAGAAGAGGAGATCGAAACTTACTTCAGAAAGGAAAAGATAAACCATCATCTAACCAAGCCCAGAAATAAAGTAATGGAATAGTTCAACTCAGCCTAGCAATAGCTTAGAATCCCAATCATGACTTGTACTATTACTACTTCATACACTAGCCTGTAGAGAAAACATTGTAGAGATAAAAGCCCAACCCTTGTCATTTAATGCACCAGCATATTTAGGATTTTTATTTAACTTAGCTTCAAGTTAACTTAACTTGGTTGAGTTAATGGAGCCTAAAAGTGATATCTTTCCTTGAGGAATCACTACATCGTGTGAAAGATTTAGTTAAGGAAATCTAGAGAACCAGCCGCGTCTGAGATGAATTAGGCTTTGTTTATGGGGCTTTCACTTTTTAATCAGAACTTAATTCATGGTTCTTTTTTGTCATTATTATTTTCTTGTTCATGTGCAGTTATATCACTAAGGCTATATCATATGATAGGTATTGGTTAAATTTAATCTAAGAACCAAACCAAGAAAAATAATGGTTGTGTCTGGGTTCAAAATATTTTCAGCATGTAACAGATTGGACTGACCATGTCACACGGTGAAAATAAATTAACCCCAAGAGACAACATAAAGTATGTATTCATTGCCGTCCCATAAGAGGCACCACAATGAGCTCTTTAAACCGTAGTTAAAAGACAAATTGTCTTATCCAACATCGCTAAGCCACTTTGTCATCTATTGTTGTTAAGTTGTTTTTGCAGTTGATCTTGTAGCAATATTCTATAGCTGATTATAGCATAGAAATAAAAATGATAGAGGAATAACTGGCATGACCTGAAAGCAGGAACATTTTAAGCTACGGCTATTAAATGATATTGCATCTAAATAGATTATATGACAGACATTGCAAAAAAGGTAAAGAATACCGAACAAGATGCTGAAGCAAAAATGAAGACTGAAAAAGATCATGCCGAAGGAAAACCAAGCTCTGAAACACTCAACAAAGCCAAAGTAAAAACAGAAGATGCATTAACTTAGGCATCCAAACTCCTTCTTTTTCGTACTATGCTCTCAGCAATTAGTCAATATCGAACTAGGAAATGAGCAAACCTGCAGTCAAAGAGATTTTTAATAAAATGAGTAAAGAGCACGTAATGCAAATAGCAAATATGGGGCATTCAACTGCCTTTTGAGGAATCCTATAAGTCCTCTATAACTGCTGCATAGTCAATACTGCCCATACAATTGCTTTACGAATGGCCGCATATTGCAATGGTATCTAAACGTATTCACAATTCTTTTTTCTTTCCCTTTAAGCCACCAGCTGCGTCACCGCGTGTCATGAATTCAGCATCAATATCTCTATGATTATCATCTGATTTACCATCGTTGTTTGTTATTGTTGCCTTCACAACTTCTGTAGCCTTATCGATTGTATCTTTTGCTTTGTTCTTTAAGGTTGTCATAA
>DATDNG010000247.1:0-16785 GCA_036518375.1 Nitrososphaeraceae archaeon
ACTTCAAATTTCATATAATATTCTGCAATGTTTCCATGATATAAGGATTTAAAAAGTGAAAAATAATATAATGGAATCTATCCATATGACTCAAATTTGACCTCATAGCTACCATCTTTTCTCTTATTACGTTCAGTAACGAAACCTTTTGGAACCAGATAATCTAGCGATCCATCTACAGTTCCTTGCCATCCACATACATAAAAGGAAGTATTTTCTGTAGTTATCTTTTCACCTACTAATTCTTCAAGCGGTGACCGGTCAGTTCCTGCTTTGGGCCTCATGAATGTTTCCACTCTGCCTTTTTGACCTCCCCAAGATCTATTGAACCATTCTTGAGGTCTGCTAATGCTTGCTCTATATCGGAAGTTCCATTTATCTCTACCACTATCGATGCTTTCTTGTTCTAATTCAGTTAATAATTCACGATAGCTTAATTCGTCTACATAACTTGCCCCGTGTAATACAACTATCTCGCGCGTGCTTCCAATTGCTTTCATGTGCAAGGAGTACGATATGAAGGGAGCCAAACCTGTTCCACCTCCTATGAGGACCATCCTTCTATTATCAGGAGCACCATTATGCAACTTTTCATTAATAGTAAAGATTCCAGTTGGTTTCACCCATATGATCTCATCTCCTTCTTTTTTACTAAATAACTCTGTGGTTAAACGTCCGGGGACTGGCTTTCTTACCCACCTTATAACTAGTTCAAAATATTTTTTTTGCTCTGGTTGAGAAGCAATAGAATACGCTCTACGAACAATTTTTCCTTCAGTTGGTATGTGGAGGCCTAATGTAACAAACTGACCTGCTTTGAAGTCTGGAACAGGGCCGTCATTAGGTGTCACGCGGAAGATGGCGAGGTCTTCTTTGAGTACCCTAATATATGAAATCGTACCCTTATTATCAACTACCATTCAATTCTCACATCAATTTATGCTAAATAAACATATTGTTACTTCATGGCTCAGTAGAAATCATTAACAATAAGAAAAGATTAGTCACCCTATGCATGTTGTAGGCGATACATCTTAATGATAGTTCTCGATTCTGTGTTCTAACTAACCTTGAAGTAACATGTTCACCAAATAGACTCGAATCCTTTATGACAAACATTATTGTTTCATCCTTGTTACGTTGATTGTACAATAGTTTGAAATAACCGCGTTTCATCTTTTTCCTGTACCTTACATGCGTCCTCCATATAGGAATGTGTGGATATCTTGCATGAATGATGCTATATGCTTTCAGACTTTCTCTTACGAGTACATGATTATCTTCACTGTCATGGCCCTTGTCACATACTGCTATCGACAATGGCCTAATTTCCGATGTTCTTATTATGATTGGTTGAAAATCTATGTTGTCATGCCTTCGAGGAGCTCTCCTTATTTTGATGGTACAGATTATCTGTTTTAGCATATCAGCTCCAAAAGACAATTTTATCCATTTCTTTCTCAATCTGCTGCTGCTTCTTTCAGTGTAATACTGTGATGGTTTGAATTCAGATGAGTCTATTCCAATGAATACCTTCTGTCTGATAGTTGTAACTAGAATGAAAGAAGAAATTATCCTTTCCAGAATGGTACCTGTGATTCTATCTGTAAGTTTCTGTAACGTTGTGAAATAAGGTATTCTGGATAACCTGAGAAACATCCTGAGATAATAAGTCTACGCCAACCATTCTATAAACATACGATAACTCTTACCCTCATACTGTATTATAGTAAGAAGAACAAGATGCTGCCAGGTTGTGAATATGTGATTACTCTTCCTATGAAGGAATAATGGTAGCATCCTGGCATTCTTCAGAATGCATAACATAGTATGTGCTAGTTTAACATACCTTGATTCTTTCATAAGATGTGTGGTATGGTGATATTACATAGCTTTTGCCACCAAGAATAGATGGTTTCGACAGAGCCTTACTTCATTTATGTTCATATTAACAAGTAAATTTTATTTAGAGATAATGCTTTATAGAGAATATTGGAATTGTTCAAGAAGTCTTTTTCTTACACTGTTGACGAAATAGATCAACTTACACAGACGATAAACGAACAAGGCTCAGAACAGCGAAAGGCAATGAGCGCTTTTTCTAAAGCAATGAATAATTTTGCGACAGAAAGATCCCTCGAAACATGTCTTGAGGCTCTAAATACATCTATGCAGATTGCTAATATTAGAGGTAAACTAGTTGAATCATATGAATATTACGCGAGATTATTAGAAAAGGAAATTACTAGGATAAACAAGCCTCAAAACAAAGATATACGCGCATAATGTAAATTACGCTATATAATTGCCAAACTTTTAAACTCATAACAGTGTTTGGGAAATGCCTGATTAATTAAGAATGAGTCTACGATCTTGTAATGGTAATGATGCTTGAAGTAGAAGCTATTACGAACCATACAATACAAAAATTCAGCGATTCTTGTTAACTTATCAACTTCAAAAGCTTTTATTAGTGGAACGTTTTTTACCTTTCATTAAGTTATTTCAGGATTATCTTAGCATTGTAAGAAAATACGCCTTCGTGGCGTATTTTGAAAATACAACAGGATTAACAGCTCAATATCATGGCTTGGATTTGTTAGAGTGAAGATACTAGTTCGGGCAGATCTAATAAAGCTTAAAACCAATAAAATCTACCTATTATTGAAACACAATACGGTTCCTGATCATCCCGAGCTTTTCAATAGTAATCTCGACTATGTCACCGTCTTTCAAATACTTCGGTTCCTTCATTGACATTGCTACACCTGCTGGAGTGCCTGTAGAAATGATATCTCCTGCTTCTATGGTCATTACCATGCTCAAACTTGAAATTATTCTCTTTATTGGCAATACCATGTTTATACTGGATGAATTCTGACGAGTCTCTCCATTGACTTTAGTAAGGATTTTTAGATTTTGTGGATCTCCTACTTCCTCTTTAGTTGTAATCCATGGACCACATGGAGCAAAAGTGTCGATACTCTTTGCACGAGTATATTGTTTGTCCTTGAACTGGATATCTCGAGAGGATACATCATGCAAAATCATGTATCCAAAAACAGGCTCTAGGGCTTGATTTTCAGATACTTTTTTTGTGTCTTCTCCAATTATTACTGCAATTTCTGCTTCATAATCTAAACGTTTTACAAATGATGGGCAGATTATATCATTGAAAGGAGAATTCAGTGTAGTTCTTGGTTTCATGAATATTACAGGCTCATCGGAAGGTGTTAGCCCTGCATCTCTGGCGTGATCGTAATAGTTGAACGCTAGACAGATTATCTTGGGCGGATTTGAAATGGGTGCCAAAAGTTCAATGTCTTCAACTCTGTGATTATACGTTAATTTATTTTGATGTTCTTTTACTTCGTCTAGCCAACCCTTAAACATAAATTCCTTAATGTTCGAAGGAATAGGAATACCAGTTTGCTCTTGAATTTCTGATTTAGTAATTAGTCGCTTTCCGTCATCAGAAATAACTGAGTATGTATCTCCTTCCTTAGCATTCTTTATTCTTGCAATCTTCATTGTTCCCATCTACCTGTGGGTAAATATCGCAGTATTATTAGCATCAACTCTACAGAATCCAAATCTTACAAATTGAATCCTAGTATCTATCTTGAGAGTTGACACAAATGACTCTGCATATCCTTCACAGATCTCGAGACTATTTGGGTTGTATTTCTCTCCCAAGTATAATTCTCTGGTTATCATAACTTTGTAAGGAATTACATCACTCTTTGCAACCCATTGGATCTTTGGTATGGCTTGTTTTATATTCTCTGGTATAGCAGCAGCAATTAATGCCTTCTTAGCATCTTTAGACTCAAATTTGATTATCTTTATATTATATAACTCCATTAGTCTGATCTCATCATTAATATCGAGTTTCGCTGCATCTTCAGCAGAAATATAAAATGAGTTTGAAACAGGGACTTTTCTTGTACCAAGATCGTTATTAGGATGATTCTTTAGTGTTATCTCCTTTGAAGAAGTGTTTTGAATCTGCAATTCTACAGGATCCTTAACAAAGAATAATCTCATACAGTGCGAATCAATAATTTTTCTATTGAATGCTTCAAGGGTTTCAACTGGAGGTTTTGTTTCAGCAAGTGTCAATCCTAATGAAAGAACAAATTTTCTTATTGCTTCAGGTAAGAAACCTCTTCTTTTAATTCCCATCAAAGTTGGGAGACGGGGGTCACTCCAACTTTTAATAATGCCTTTTTCTATCAGTGGCTTTATTTTTCGTTTGGAAACTGGAACTCCATTAAATTCTAACCTTGAAAATTCTATCATTAGAGGCTTTCGAAGTCCAAGCCTATCGAGTATTGCAAAGTACAATGCATTTCGTAATTCATACTCCTTTGTTCGCATTGCATGTGTTACTCCATCAATGCTATCTTCGACCGGCGCTGCAAAATCATAAGTTGGCCATAGCCTAATTTTATTACCCAATTTTGGATGCTCACTATCTATTATCCTAAAAAGGGTGGGGTCTCTCATTGCAGTATTTTGGTCCGACATGTCTCCCTTAAATCTAATAATCGCGGCGTTATGCTCGAAAGATCCATCAAACATTTTCTTTAATCGATCCAAAGCCATGTTCAAATCCTTTCGACATTCGCATGGAAGCCCTCTTGCCCTAAGATCATGAATTGTTTTCTGATTACAAGTACAAACATATGCCCCGCCAGAAAGGATCAACTTTTTACCATATTCATGTAACAATTGGATATCGTCAGAACTATTTTTTACTATATCCGGCCTTATTCCAAGCCATTCCAAGCCTTCACTAATTGCTTCATAGTATTCCAATTTTTCGTTTAATGGGTTTGTATCGTCAAAGCGTAAAATGAATTTTCCATTATACATGTGTGCATATTCCTCATCAATGATGGCTGCCTTAGCATGCCCTATATGAGGATAACCGTTTGGCTCTGGAGGAAATCTTGTAACTACACTTCCTATCTCCGCACCTTCTAATGGCGGTAAGGGTGCCTGGGAGCTTTCGGCGAGTTTCTTTTTTTGAGATTCTCCAGGTGCGGCCTGCTCGAGCAATGCTTTTTGATCTGCTAAGGAGAGTGAATTAATTTTCTGTACTATTTCTGTGATTTTAGGAATCAGGTTCTTCAAATTATTTCGAAGATCTGGTCTAGATCCTATGACTTTTGCAATAACTGTGTCAACTCTCGATTTTCCTTTATATTCAAGTGCATTTTTCAATACAGTAACTTTGATGATTTTTTCAGTATCTTCGTTAAAAGTCACATTACATGCTCCTTTCTACTATAAAATTGGCAGAAGATTCAAGTGCCTTCTTAGCATCTGAATCATCATAGTTTTCAATTGATTTTATTGCTCTGTATATATGTGCTTTTGCAGCATCTCTTACATGTTGATCTATGCCAATGGCAGAAATCGTTTTGACTGCTTCCTCTAAATCAATACTCGAGGCGTCTTTTGATCTAAATACTTTTAGGATCTTGTCCTTGTTTTCACCTTTTGCATAGTTCAGTGCGAGAAGGATTGGATATGTATTTTTACCTTCTCTTATGTCGTTTCCCACTGCCTTTCCCGTAACTTTGGGATCTCCTATTATTCCAATTAAATCATCAATTAATTGAAATGCAATACCTATATTCCTTCCAAATGATGAAAGCTTTTCAACATCTTGTACACTCGGATCTATGGCGGATAATACACCCAGTGCACAAGAAACCTCAAAAAGAGCCGCAGTCTTCTTGCCAATCATGTTAATATATTGAGATTCATGTGAAAGTGTTCTGTTTGATGCCATGTTGACATCAGCAGCCTGGCCTTCACATACATATATGCATGCAGTTGAGAGCTTTGTAATCATCTCGGAGATCGCTTTTTCTGGGAGCCCTACTTCCCTACCATTTACAGCCAATAGCTGAAATGCCTTAGAAAATAAAATGTCTCCTGCAAGAATGGCGAGCGGGGTACCATAATATTTGTGAACAGTTGGAACGTTGTGGCGCATATCATCATTATCCATTATATCATCATGAACAAGGGAGAAATTGTGAACCATTTCAACAGCTGCAGCTGCGGGCAATGCTCTTTTAGAGCTTCCACCAAACATTTCACATGATTTAACTACCATGAAAGGTCGTAACCGTTTGCCACCGCTTATGATATAGTGCGCTGATGCCTGATAAAGTTGCTTTGGCTCTCCTTCTAAAATTGAGAGAATGAATTCTTTTATATCAGAAGCATTAGATTCAAGTTCATCTCTAATACTGCTTGTCTTCATCCACAATTAACCCTCTCTGCTAAATCTCCTGTCAATATATATCTTGAGTTTTCAAGTGCTGGAATGTTTTCTGCACCTAGCAGAAACATTGTACTTCTAAGTTCAGCGAGAATAATGTCAGTAAACTTAAACAGACTTTCTTTGGATTCTGCAGCCTTTAGTAAAAATGGATAGGCCATAGCACACATGCCTGCACCCAGTGCAATACATTTTGCAATTTCTAATCCGTTACGCAACCCACCAGAAGCGATAAGAGGTAGTTTCACCGCCTTTTTTACTTCGATTAGGCTTAATGCGGTGGGGATTCCCCAATCCCAAAACATCTCGCCTAGGTGAGTTTTAAGGTCGTCATTTGCTGTCTCTGCTCGCAATTTTTCAACTGCTGCCCAGCTGGTTCCGCCTGCACCTGCTACATTAATTGCAGATATGCCAGCCATCTCCAAGTTTATAGCGACTTCTTTAGAAATTCCTGCACCTACTTCTTTTACTATTATCGGAACATCGAGTTTTTTCACCAGTTCAGAAATTCTCCCAAGAACTCCTTTGTAATTTGGTTCTCCTTCCGGCTGAACAAGTTCTTGCAATGGATTAAGGTGAACTATAAGAGCATTGGCTTGTATCATATTTATAATTTCTTTTATGCTGTCAACTGTGAGCCCTTTGCCAAGTTGTGCTCCGCCAATATTTGCCATAAGAAATGCAGTAGGAGCGTTTTTTCTTGCTACAGAATATGTTTCAGCTAATTCCCTACTTTCTAGACCTGCTCTCTGACTTCCCACACCCATGGCTAATTCATACTTCTCTGCAAGTTCAGCCAATCTTCCATTAATATTAATTGCTTCAGGAGTTCCACCAGTCATGGAGTCAATAATAATGGGTGCAGAGAATTTGTGCTTCATAAAAGTAGTTGATGTATTAATATCATCGTAGTTAAGTTCGGGTAAGGCATTATGGATAAATTTAACGCATTCTAAATAGTTTGATGTCGTCTTTGCTTGAACATTTTTTTTCAAAGGTATATCAATGCCCTCTTTCTTACGTTGCTTTATGATTTCAATATCTGATGGTGAACTAAATGTGTCAATCAAATTATTTACTGCTCCTCAATCCTTTTAGCACTGTACCTTCAAAATCAGTATCAGTTATAGCATTTGCAATCCTTTCAGGCTTTAACCCATTTATCATAAATACATCCATTCCGCTACCACATATTTTTAGTGCTTCTGTGACCTTTCTTCGCATACCGCCTGTAACATCTTGTACTACCTTTGAAAAATTGATGGAGTTGTTAATGTTATCTAATTCTTTGAGAACTTCTTTCTTATTCATGTCCTTGTAAATTCCATCAACGTTAAGTGTAAAAATGACTTTCGATGGTCTTAAAGTTTTGGAAAGGATAGACATCAACGCATCTCCAGAGATGATTGAATATGTTCTATTTTTTATGTGGACGATATCTCCGAATGTTATTGGAATTATACTGTCTTCTGCAAAGGATTGAAGTTCCTTAATTTTTTTAGCAATTGGTTTATGAGCGAATGTAAAATTTGATGGCATAATTGCATATGGGTTCATCCCCTCTTTAATCATGGAATTAACTATAACCTGGTTTAATGCAATCATTGATTCATGTACTGCTGAGATGCCATGTGGATCATATTGATCGGGTCTTGCATGCATATTGTATTTTATAGACAAATAATGTCCAAATGAACCGCCGCCATGGACTATTATGAGTGGTATCTTCAGGGAGGCAAGAATACGTGAAATATTGTTAATTGCCTCAAAATTGGCAGTAAGTGGTTTTTCTTTGAAGGTAATTACTGATCCGCCGAGCTTGATCAATATGAGATTACGTACCATCTTCTAAAAAGTCATATTTCTAAGCGGATTTAAAGTTTAGTATACCACTAACCCATCATAGTCTATCTTCACAGGTATACATTCATAGCTATTTCTCTCGATTTCAGAAGTTAACTTTATTTTATCTTCCTTTGGAATAAGCACGATCATACTTCCACCTCCGCCTGCACCGGTAGGTTTTACTCCTAAAGCACCATTTTTAAAACAAATTTTTGCTATCTGGTCATGTTTTTTATGAGAGACTCTGATCTGCTGGAGTAGTGTATAATTTTCATTCATCAATTTGCCAAGTTTTTTCTCATCGCCAATATTGATTGCAGTTAAAGCGTCTTGACAAATATTATCTGCATAAGAAGATAAGTCTTTAAACAATGATGTATTATCATTCTTGAATTTTTTGACAGAAGAAACTAAATCTCCAGTACGATGCTTGATCCCAGTATTTACAATGATCAAAGACAAATCTCTTGTTGTTTCAATTGTTTTGAATCCTTTGATTTTGCTATAATATATTAAACCTCCGAATGTCGAGATGTAACAATCTCCTCCAGAAGAGTCCTTATGGACTAAGCGTTCTGATTCAACTGCTTTTGAGCACACCCACTGTTTATCTGGTTTGTGAAAGAGTGAATCTACTGCAGCCACCGTGGCAACACAACACGCTGCCGAAGATCCTAGTCCGACTCCATAGGGGACTTCTGACACTACATTAATATCTATTCCTAAATTTTGTTCTCTTTCTGAAAGAACATCAATTGCAGACTTGTAGACCGGATCGAGAATTTCTTTTGTATTCTTCCCGCCTTTTATTAAGTTAAACTTTGAATCTGTATACGATCCTATAATTCCCAAATTTGATCTAATATTGATTGTTTGGGTCTTATTCAAAAAGACAGCTACCTGAATACGCCTGTTAATTGCTGCCATAATTGCATGACTGTCATAAACAACAAAATGTTCACCAAACAAAATAATTTTTGCTGGTGCAGATGCCTTTGCTGAGATTTTCCTCATAATCACACAAATATAATTGATGAGTATCCCACAACGGCATTCATATCTCCTGTAATATTGCCGCTTGTAGCGTATTTTAGCAATTCACCTTTTGTTGCTCCTAAATCTTTTGCTGCTTTCATCGTTGATGCAATTGCACCGTAGCCACAAGCGGATACAGCAAATCTCTCCAATACTGAATAAAACTTCGAAATATCTAAAGATAAAATTGCCTTTATTAATTCGCCATCCTTTCTATATGCTTCGCTATTTGATTCATAGTGAGTAAAATCTGAGGATGCAATAAGTAGTGTTTTAGAATTTGCTGTAGTTTGAGCTATGGATTTGCCTATATTTATTGCAGTCTCCTGATCTTGTAATATTAATACAATTGGTACAATCTTAAACTCATTTCTCTTGATATATTGAAGAAAGGGAATTTGAACTTCTAAACAATGATCCCTACTGTGTGCCAAATCGTCAAAATCAACTATATCAGAATATTTTGAGATTTCTGATGCTAAAGACGGGTTGATTTCGATTTGACCTAGCGGTGTTTCCCAAACTCCCTTATGCATTATAGCCACCCCAGTGCCAATCCCATAATGGTTAGGACCTATCATCACTACATTATCGAAATCTATCGATGATATTTCATAATATCCATTTGCAGCAACGGCACCAGAATAGACATATCCTGCATGAGGTGAAACAATACCATAAATTCTCCGTTTGGAGCCGGATGGCGGCATTCTACCTGGACCAAAATTTCGATCTCTAAATGATTGTTCAATTAGTTGCTTAAGTTCCAAGGGTTCCCTTGGATAGAAAATCCCAGCTACAACTGAAGTCCTTTTAGGACCATTGTTCAAGATATTTCCTCGACTAACTTTGTTTCAAATTCATCAATTGATATTCTCATTTCGCTGTCAGATTTAATCGTGCCTTGTTTCTTCAATACCTCTCTTGCAAGAAGCCAATAGGCAGTAGCAAGAGCTTTTCGTCCTCTGTTATTTGCAGGAATTACTAAATCGACTCTTGACGTCACGTTGTCGCTATTAGCGATTGCAATTACTGGAACACCTGCTCTTGTAGCCTCTAATACTGCCTGTTGGTCTGCTTGAGGGTCAGTAACAATTACGATCTCAGGTTCCATGTATTTTGGCAATGATGGGTTTGTGAATGTGCCTGGCATAAAGCGTCCAAAAATACTCATTGCACCTGTGAGTTCGCAAAATTTTTCTACAGGTGTTTTACCATATTCTCGTGCAGATGTTACCGCAACCCTTGAGATATTGGCACGGCCAATGAATTTGGCTGCGACATCAATTTTTGCTAAGGTTTTACTAATATCAAGAATGTACAAACCTTCTGGATTAGCTCGGACAATAAATGGCGCCATATATTTTGTTTTGACTGGAGTACCCACACGGATACCAGTAGAAAGAATCATTTTTTCTAAATTGTTACTCTCTAACGCGCTGTCACCTTCTTGCATTTCTGCAGAAGATGACTCTTCATTTGATGTAACGTTATTGGCTTCGTCTTCTTTTGTAGCGGCCAAATCTGTATCTTGAACCTCTTTATCTTCACTCATGTTACGCAGTGGACAGATCGGCCATGCCTTCTATTAAATCATACTCTGTAAGACGCAAAAGTTCGTTTAACTTCGCTATACGCTCACCACCAATGACTCCTGACTTTAACATTTTAGAATCAGTAGCAATTGCAATATGTGCTATATGTGTGTCAGAAGATTCGCCAGATCTATGTGATGTTATAATTTTGATATTGTTTTTAGTACACGCATCAGCAAATTTCATGGAATCATAAAGAGTTCCTGTTTGATTGACCTTCAAAATTGCACCACTGCATGATTTTGACTTTGCTGCTTCTTTGACTCTACTTGTATTCGTGACTAATATATCATCACCGGTAACTAGACATTTTGGATTCCTTTTGGTTATAGCGGCCATACCTTCGAAGTCCTCTTCATGGACTGGATCTTCTAGATAAATAAGATTATATTTTTTAATTAGATCGTTGGCAAAATCAATTTGTTCTTGAGTATTGCGTTTTATTCCCTGTCTAACATAGTCATACTCATTCTTCTTTTCATTCCAAAGTGAAGAGCTTGCCAAATCAATTCCTAGTGATATTTCTTTGCCTAGCGAAAAACCACAATTTTTAATGGCTTTATCTATAAGTTCTAATGCCTGATCGTTATTTACATTCGGAGCCCATGCGCCTTCGTCTCCTCGACCATATGTGAAGCGTTTATCAATAGATTCAATAACTTTGCAAAGTTCTTTATGCAGTTCAAAATTTATTTCCAATGCTTCTGTGATGCTTTCAGCTCCGATAGGGCAGACCAGAAATTCTTGTATGTCTGGAGTGCCCGGCCCGGCATGAACACCGCCGCCTAAAATATTCCCAAGAGGGAACGGAAATTTATAAGGTTTTCTTGGTTTTAATAATTTGAAGATAGGGTTATCCAATGCCTTTGCTGCAGAATCAATAGCTGCAATGCTCAAGGCATAAGCAATGGCGCCGCCAACCTTGGTGTACGTTTCAGTGTTATCAATAGATCTTAATACATCAAAAATTATCTTTGGATCCTCTGCGTCTAGTCCTATGAATCTTTTGGCATTTGTGGTAAATAATTCCAGTGCTTTTTTTGGATTATCATCAGGAAAGCTTTGAGCTTCATGTTTTCCTACACTTGCGCCAGATGGTGCAGAGGCTCTGCCAAAGAACTTTTTATCGGTGATGACATCTATCTCTATGGTTTTACTTCCTCTGCTGTTATAAACAATCCTGCCTTTAAGAGCCGTAATTGAAGGCATCTATTTTCTTATTCTATATCTGACTGGATTTCAGACATTCTTCGCCTTAGAGCTTCATAATAAGGAATTACTTGGTATATAGTCTCCACGCTTGAGGTAAACATCCTTCTACAGCAATAGCGCTTCATATTTAACGAATCCATTACCTTTGCTGGATCCTCACCAGCTTTTACTCTGTTTGAAAACTCTGTATGCTTACTTGCAATTAAATTTCCGCAGGTAAAGCATCGTACTGGGATTAACACTCTGCTTTAGAGGATTTAGAGTCCTATAAAAACTATTGCGATTATAAACTTCTGCTATTGGTTCATTTGTAATGATGAAGGTTGTATTTACAGGGAGTATCGATCCTCGCGTTCCATAATATTCAAATTACTGCCATGGGAGCACTTATCAGCGAAGCGGGAGTCGCCCAGCTTGGCCAAAGGCGTAAGACTGAGGCTCTTATCCCTCAGGGGTTCGTGGGTTCAAATCCCACCTCCCGCACTAACATGGAGAGTCTATTTTATTGATTATTTAGAACTATAAAACAAAAGATGTCTATTTTAGGTTTTATCTATGACACTATTTGTTTATCATATGTTGCCAGCCTTACCTTGTGCTATCAATCACTTCAAGTTGTTAGCAAAGAAGATACAGGTAAAACAGTGACAACGATCATTGCATATAGTGTGGTCTCGCATTTGGCATTTACAAATTTCAGGTAACTGCCCAAAAATAAACTACAGTTGTGTTGTTCTTCGGTCTATATCATAGCATTGCAACGTCTAAAATTTAAGAATATTAACAGGTAGATAGAACGCCAATTCGAACATATGATTTAAACTTATAACAACTTTTTCCATGAATTAGAAACCTTTCATGCTTCAGAACAACTTTCACTAAAGAATTCAAAATTATTTTGTTATTCAGAAATGTTTATTTCTCTATTTCCTCTGACTCTTTGAATACATCGAATATCTCAGGGAATCCTTTACCTGCGATTGGTTTTACCTTTAGAAACACTTTAATGATTTTGCCATTTTCATCAATTAGAAAAGTCGATCTATTCACTCCCATATACTCCCTGCCCATGAATCTTTTAAGCCCATACACCCTGTATTCTTTAGAGATTTGATTTTGCAAATCAGATCTAAGTAAATAAGGAATTTTCATTTCTTGTCGGAATTTTTTATGTGACTCCTCATTGTCTGGACTTATGCCTATAATTTCAATATTGGCATCTCTATATTTATCATAATCTCTTGAAAATTCAATCGCCTCAGTAGTACAACCTGGTGTAAAGTCTTTTGGATAAAAATAAACTACAACTCTCTTTTTTCCACGAAAATCAGATAATTTGATAGTCTTGCCATTCGAGTCTACCAAAGAAAAGTCTGGTGCCATAGAATTTTCTTTAAGTCCTTCACTTGCTTCTGTGATCATATTTTTAGATATGTTATAATTAATAAAAACCTTTATAGTCAACTACAAAAATAAAATCACTTCAAAGTAACAAAAAGAGTTTGATCTTAACTCTATGTACAGCAAAGGAATTAGAATGGGATTTCCAACCCTAGATTAACTAGCCAAACACAAAGGTGTAGAATATAAAATTATCCGAGCGTGGAATAATTTGAATTTCATGAATTTCAGCTTTTTCAGTTTTTATCAAGTTATGCATAAATGACCATTCTATATCAGCAAAGCTAATGCCATCTTTTAGTTTCACATCCTTTCCCAGCTGTTCTTTTGTTAAATAATTGCCATCCATCTTAACTTCTATTCGTCCTAACTTTCCGTCCGAAGTTCCAATAATTCCATGTACGCGCCTTGCAGAATTATATTTTATTATTACTGCAGGATTATTTTCTTTGCCACTGAGACAGATTTTTACTCCTTCGCGTTCCCATATCCATTTGCCACGAAGGTAAACTAGATTGTCTGTGTAAGAACCAGGATCGATAATGATGTTTGGTTTGTCAGGTTTCATCGTCTGATTATTTCCAAACTTCCTAAGCTTGGAATAACCAACACAAATCTCAGGTGCAATACCAAAGAAGTGCATTCCATATGTATCAAAAATTTCGTCACCTGGATTCAATGTATCAATGTCATCAGTTGGTTTGTGACCTGCTTCCTCTAATAATTCTATTACTCTGCTTTCAAAGTCTTGTATTGACCCATAACCTGCATGCTCGTAACGGATAAAGCTATTATGATCAATGAGTACATGTTTAGGCCAGTACATATTGCCATATGCTTCCCACGTACTGTTATTAGTATCAAATCCTACTGGGATATTATTTATCTTATAGTGTGATAACGCCTTGTGAACGTTTTCGATCTTGGTTGCAAATTCATATTCCGCGGAATGCGCCTGGATTACCTGAAATCCATACTTCGAATATTTTTTCTGCAGGCGTTTCATTATAGGGATGGTACGTAGACAAAATACACATGTATGTGTCCAACAATCTAATAGAACAACTCCTCCTTTGAGATCCTTGATTGAAAGTGGTTTTGAATTTGCCCAGACTCTGATATCTTTAAATTCTGGAGCAGGGACAGCAGGGACAATATCCATTTGATATCCTATATGATTTCAGTTGCTGTTATTGATAGTACAAATAATGATAATAATATTGTAAAACCCTGTCATCATGTGAATTGTACTGCAATTTGTTTTAATTTTATAATGTAATTTCTCCAACCACTATATTACCACAGAGGACTTATTTATTAATTCTTGAAAATTAAAAAACTCTATGTTCTTACCTGATTCCATTAGGTCACTCTAGATAGCTCTACTGAACCACTGTGATTTTTAATTCATACTTTTAAGTTTAATATCAAAAATAAATGATCAACGTCTATTCTAACAAAATTTGAAGTTCTATGTTGATGATCCTTTTATTTTATCCTTCATGCTTTTTCCTGCATTCCCAAAAGGTTTACTGGAAATGTGGTTGATGGATACTTGATCTATGGATGAGATCCATTTATAACCCAATCCATAAGTTCAGATTCATATCTAGATAAACATATTTGATAGCTATTATCATTTGCCCTTAATAGCAATGACAAATTCGTTAATAATTGATGATTTACGATCTGTAATTTCAAAAAGTAAAGGTGTAAAATATGTTGAAACCCGTTATCATTCGAGAATTACAAATGAAGTAATTTTCAGTAATGGAGAACTTGAAATGATTCGGACTGTTCAAAATTCTGGCTGTGGAATTAGAGTTTTGGTTGATGGTTGCTGGGGTTTTAGTAGCACAAATGTTTTGTCCAAGATGACGTTAGTGGATTCTCTTTCAGAGGCAATAGCGGCAGCAAAATTACTTGCTGAAACTAAAAAGAAGAAGGTGACAGGACTTGCAGAAGCTAATGATATTAAAGGGCTTTTTAAAGCAAAAGTAAATGGAGATCTACATAGTGTTGACATAGAACAAAAGGTAAAAATTGTAAAAGAAGCGGAAATTCAAGCTAGAAAATACTCTGAAACCATAAAGTCTGCATCATGTATTTACCATGAGATTTTAGACCATAAAATTATAGTTAATAGTGATGGTGTAGAAGTAGAAGTTTATGACTCTAAACCTGAGTTTAACGTTGTATCTGTAGCTCGTAGGGGAAGCGAAAGTGTAACTACCTCAGAAGGAGTTGGAGTTACAGGCGGATGGGCGGACTTATTTTCAAAGAAAGATCCCTTTGATTATGCTATTTTAGCTTCAGAAAAAGCGAAAGTTGCTTGAAGCAAGACATGTACTTGGTGAAAAGACAACTATTATTTTGGCTCCAGGAATGGTGGGTTTGATATGCCATGAAGCTATAGGTCACATGGTAGAAGCAGATTTCGTTATATCAGGCTCTGTAGCCAAAGGTAAAATGGGACAAAAAATTGCTAGTGAGTTGATTACATTAGTAGACAGTGGACAATCAAACATTGCTGCAAATGCTGCAGGAACTATTGCAGTAGATGATGAGGGAATTATTGCTGGCAGAAATGTTATTATTGAAAACGGTATTTTAAAGTCCTTTTTACATAATCGTGAAACTGCATTGATTTTTGATACTATGCCGACCGGGAATGCACGTGCATTTGAGTATAATGATGAACCACTTATAAGAATGAGAAACACCTTCATCGAACCCAGAAATGATAACCTTGATGACATTATAAAGGAAACCAAACATGGGTATTTGATAAAAGGTCCAAGAAACGGTCAAGCTGATGCGAATGGAGAATTTATGTTCGGTTCCCAAGAAGCTTATTCTATTCAAAATGGTGAAGTGAAAGAATTGATGAAGGGCGCCAGTATTTCTGGAAATGCTTTTGACGTATTGAAATCTGTTGATATGGTTGGAAATGATTTCGAATATGATATCGGAACAGGGTATTGCGGAAAATTTCAGCCAGCAAAAGTTGATGGTGGTGGACCTCATATTAGGTGTACCGCACTTCTGGGAGGTTTACAATAGCTAAGATGGAAGACACCTGCTATTTAGCAGTAAGGGAAGCAGAAAACATGGGAGCTGAATATGCAGAAGCATTTATGACCGAAAATAAGGGATCAGAAGTTTTAATTGAAAATAATGATCTAAAACAGATAAAATATCATAAGAATATTGGACTGGGAATTAGGGTATTTATAGGCAATTCACTTGGTTTTTCATCAATTAATTCTTCAGAAAGAGAACATATTAAGGATGCAGCTATAAAAGCAATCAAACTTGCCAGAATTAGCCCAGCTGACAAATACAATTCAACGCCGAAAAATTCTAAGATCAATTTTCTTGAAGGTATATATGATA